>NZ_PSVI01000109.1:0-2024 GCF_002931415.1 Rathayibacter sp. AY1E8 | reverse complement strand
AGCCACTGCTTCACGAGGTCGACGCGGCAGTCCTCGAACCAGGCGGTCAGCTGCTCGGCACCGACCCCGCCGCTGCCGCGCCTGCGCGCACCGTCGGCGTCGAGCCCGCCCGGCTGAGCGTGCCCGCGATGGGCCTCGACGAGCCGCTGATCGCGCTGGGCATCCAGTCGGACGGGGCGATGGAGGTGCCGGTGGACTACGACGACGTCGGCTGGTTCTCGGGAGGCGGGCGCCCGGGTGGCAGCGGCCGCACCGTGATCGCGGCGCACGTCGACTCGCGGTCCGGTCCCGCGGTCTTCTTCCGCCTCGGCGAGCTCGCCCCGGGCGATGAGATCGCGGTGAGCGGAGTGGACGGCTCCGACCACCGCTATCGGGTGACGGCGGTCGAGTCCCACGCCAAGGCCGCGTTCCCCACCGCCCGCGTCTTCGGCGCGACCCTCGAGGAGGAGCTGATCCTCGTGACCTGCGGAGGCGAGTACGACGCGGCGATCGGCCGCTACCGGGACAACCTGGTGGTGTTCGCCTCTCCGATCTGAGGCCTGCCACGGAGGGAGGCACGACGGCCCGGCATCGTGGCGCGGAACGGTGGCGCAGAGCACAGCACGAGAGCCCCGTCGGCGCAAGGGTCCGGGCGCGCGGACGCCGTGTGGTCGGATGGGGAGGGCCGGCCCCCCGCCGCCGCTCCCCTCCCGCTCCCCACTGCCGTGGCGCGGCCGATCCGACAGGACGCCCGTGTCCACCAGCCCCCGCCCCACCCTCTTCGCCCTGCCCGGACTCGGGCTCGACGGCCGCGCCTTCGACGCGCTCGGCCGCGAGCTCGCCGACGTCGCGGACCTCGTCGCGCTCGACCTGCCCGGTGGATCCGGGACCTCGCTCGAGGAGATGACCGCTGCCACGATCCGCCGGATCCGCGAGCACGGCGCCTCCCGCTGGCTGCTCCTCGGGCACAGCATGGGCGGGAAGATCGCCTCGCTCGTGGCCTCCCGCACGGTCACCGGCCGCTCGGGCCTGTTCGGGCTCGCGGGCGTCGTGCTCCTCGCCGGGTCGCCGCTCTCGCCCGAGCCGATGGAGGAGGAGCGCCGCTCGACCATGCTCGGCTGGGTCGACGACGGGCACCTCGACGAGGCACAGGCGCGCGAGTTCGTCGACCAGAACGTCGGCTCGCCGCTGCCCGCCGACGCCGACGCGGAGGTGCTGGCCGAGCTGCGCCGCTACTCCCCCGAGGGCTGGCGCGACTGGCTCGAGCACGGCAGCCGCGAGGACCGCACCGGAGAGGCCGCCCTCGGGGCCGTGCCCGCGCTCCTGATCGCGGGCGGTGAGGACGGCGACCTCGGCGCCGACGCGCAGCGCCGCCTGAACGGCTCCCTCTACTCCCGTGCCCGGCTGCTCACGCTCGCCGGGGCGGGCCACCTGCTGCCGTTCGAGCGCCCGGTCGAGGTGGCGGCGGCGATCCGCCGGTTCTGGGAGGAGGAGGCCGGCACGGCGCCGTCGGTTCCGGCCGACGTCGGCGCGGCCATCGCCTCCGCCCGGACCTCCACGCGGGTGCGCGGGCTGCTGGCCGTGCGCGCGCTCGCCGACGACCCGGAGTACGCGCCGCGCGCCCTGACCGTCGCCCAGCTCGCGGAGCTGCGGGCGATCGCCGACCGGGTCGTCCCGCAGGAGGGCGGCCGGATCGACCTGGCCGCACGGGTGGACACGCAGCTCGCGAACGGCGAGGGCGACGGCTGGCGCAACGCCGACCTGCCGGCCGACCCGATCGCCTACGGTCTGGCGCTCGACGCCCTCCGGGGCTTCGCCGGCCTCGGCCCCGCCGAGCAGGACGCGCGCCTCACCGCGATCGCCGACGGCTCCGCGGAGCCCGGCGACCGCTCGGCCGGCGGGCTCGGTGCCGAGCAGCTGACCGCCTGGTTCGAGGACTGCCGCGTCGACCTCGTGAAGCAGTGGCTGGCGCACCCCGCGTCGATGGCGCGGATCGGCTACGACGGCTACGCCAGCGGCGGCGACACGCTGCCGCTCGTGACGGG
>NZ_PSVI01000108.1:0-2042 GCF_002931415.1 Rathayibacter sp. AY1E8 | reverse complement strand
GTCTCCTCGAGGTCGAGCAGCGACTGGGCGTCGCGGAGGATGCGCTGCGGGTAGGCGCGGCGCGAGCGCGCGTCCAGCAGCGCCTCCCGCTCGGCCGCGACCACGGCGAGCCGCAGGGCCCGGTAGAGGCGGTGCGGAGTGTCCGCGACCGACCGCTCCGTGCCGCGCGAGCGCTCCCAGGCGGCCTCGGAGCGGAGGAACGACGTCTGGCGCACCCGCTCCAGGACGTCCGGAGCGACGTCGTCGGCGCCCTCGACGGCGTCGCCCGGGTGCTCCAGCACCGAGAGGCCCTTCTCGGTGATCTCGTCGAGCAGACCCGCGAGTGCGCGCTGGTCCTCGGGCATGTCGATCCCGCGGATGCCCAGCGCCCGGATCAGCAGCGGCAGCGTGCTGCCCTGGATCAGCAGGGTCGCGACGGCCACGGTGAAGGCGATCAGCACGAGCTGCGGACGGTACGGGATGTCCTCGGGCAGCGACTGCGCGGCCGCGAGGGTCACCACTCCGCGCATCCCGGACCAGCCGAGCACCAGACCGCCGCGCCAGCCGATGCCGTTGCGGCTGAAGTGCCGGTAGTCGCTGCGCCGCAGCAGGTAGCGCCGCTTCGCCCGGCCGCGCTCCTCCTTCGGCAGCTCCTGCGCCTCGGGCGACTCGAGCAGCTCCTTCTGCTCGCGGGCCCGGCGCTCGGCCCGGCGGGTCTGCCAGCGCTCGCCGAGGAGGACCGGCCCGACCCAGAGGAAGCGCACGACGATCAGCCCGACCACCGCGATCAGCCCGATCCCGACCGCTCCGGGCACGGAGAGGCGCGCGCTGTCGGCGTCGTGGATCAGCGAGCGGATCTCGAGCCCGATCAGCAGGAACACGCCGTTCTCGAGCAGGAACTGCACGGTCCGCCAGTTGATCCGGTCGTTCACCCGCGACTGCGCGGTGAAGGCGCGGGAGGAGGCGTGTCCGGTGTGCAGGCCGGCGACGACCACGGCGAGCACGCCCGAGGCGCCCAGGCCCTCGGCGGGGATGAACGCGACGAAGGGGACGATGAAGGAGAGGACGGTGTTGAGCACCGGGTCCTCGAGCCGCGAGCGGACGAAGACGGTGACGACGCTGGCCACGAACCCGACCACGACGGCCACGACGACCGCGTAGAGGAAGTCGCCGATCGCGGCCCACGGCGTCGCGAGCGTCCCCGCGGCGGCGGCGAGGGCCGAGCGGAGGAGGACCAGCGCGGTCGCGTCGTTGATCAGCCCCTCGCCCTCGAGCAGGGTGAGCAGCCGCGGCGGGAGGCCGAGCCGCCGGCCGACCGAGGTCGCGGCGACGGCGTCGGGCGGGCTGATGATCGCGCCCACGGCGATCGCCAGGCCCAGCCCGAGCTCGGGGAGGAGGAGGAAGAGGAGCGCGCCGACGCCGGCCGCCGAGATCAGCACCAGCACGAGCGACAGGCCGGTGATGGTGGTCAGATTCCGGCGGAAGTCGATGAACGGGACGCTGAGCGCCGCCGCGTACAGCAGTGGCGGCAGCACGCCGTCGAGCACCCACTCGTGCGGGACGACCACCTCCGGCACCCCGGGGATGTACGAGAGGCCGACGCCGGCGAGCACGAGGACGATCGGGGCGGCGACGCCGAGGCGCCGCGAGAAGACGGCGACCGCGACGAGGACCGAGACGCCGACGATCGCGGCGATGCCCAGCTCCATCAGCGGAGGCTCTCGAGGGCGCAGAAGGGCATGGTCTCGTCTCCAGGGGGTGGCGGGCGATCGCCCGGGACGAGTCTGCGCCTCTCGGCGGATGCGGGGCAGGGGGTTGCGAGCACCCGGCGTCCCGCGCCGGGGTCAGCCGTCGTCGCGAGCGGCGCGCCGGTCGAGCAGGCGGGCGAGCGCGAGGAGGAGCGCCATGGCGCCGAGCGCCGCGACGGCCAGGGCGAGCGCGGCGCCGGGCTCGAGCGTGATCCCGCGCTCGACGACCTGCGCGCGCAGCACCGGGTCGGCCGAGACGACGAGCAGGCCGATCGAGGCGGCGGCGAGGACGAGTCCGTAGAGGACGGCGCCGAG
>NZ_PSVI01000107.1:0-2208 GCF_002931415.1 Rathayibacter sp. AY1E8 | reverse complement strand
GACCGCGCCGCCGAGGCGGGAGGCGCGTCCGCCGGCGAGCACGACCGCGTCGAAGCGGGGGAGCGGAGGCGGCGGGAGCACGGGACCGAGGCTACGCGCGCTCCGGTCTCCGCCGTCCCGGCTCCGGTGTCGGAGGTCGCGGCTACTGTTGACGGGTGGTAGCAGCCCTGTATCGCCGGTACCGGCCCGAGACGTTCGCCGAGATGATCGGCCAGTCCCAGGTGACGGATCCGCTCATGACGGCGCTCCGCACCAACCGCGTCAACCACGCCTACCTCTTCAGCGGCCCCCGCGGCTGCGGCAAGACCACCTCGGCGCGCATCCTCGCCCGCTGCCTCAACTGCGCGACGGGCCCGACCGACACCCCCTGCGGCGTCTGCGACAGCTGCGTCGAGCTCAGCCGCGAGGGCCAGGGCTCGCTCGACGTGGTCGAGATCGACGCGGCGAGCCACAACGGAGTCGACGACGCGCGCGATCTGCGCGAGCGCGCCATCTTCGCCCCGGCGCGCGACCGCTTCAAGATCTTCATCCTCGACGAGGCGCACATGGTCACGCCGCAGGGCTTCAACGCGCTGCTCAAGATCGTGGAGGAGCCGCCGGAGCACGTGAAGTTCATCTTCGCGACCACGGAGCCGGACAAGGTCATCGGCACGATCCGCTCGCGCACGCACCACTACCCGTTCCGGCTCGTCCCGCCGGCGCAGATGCTCGACTACACGCAGGAGCTCTGCGAGCGCGAGGGCGTGCACGTGGCGGCCGGCGTGCTGCCGCTCGTGGTCCGCGCGGGCGGCGGGTCCGTCCGCGACACGCTCTCCCTGCTCGACCAGCTGATGGCCGGCTCCGAGGCCGAGACCGTCGAGTACGAGCGGGCCGTCGCCCTCCTCGGCTACACCCACGGCGCCCTGCTCGACGAGGTGGTCGACGCGCTCGCCGAGCACGACTCCGCCGAGGCGTTCGGAGCGGTCGACCGCGTCATCCAGACGGGGCAGGACCCGCGGCGCTTCGTCGAGGACCTGCTCGAGAAGCTCCGCGACCTGATCGTCGTCGCCGCGACCGGGGGAGCGGCCTCGGCCGTCCTCCGCGGCGTCTCGCAGGACGAGCTCGACCGCATGGCAGGCCAGTCGCGCGCGCTCGGCCTGGCCGAGCTCTCGCGCATCGCCGACGTGGTCAACGAGGCCCTCACCGAGATGACCGGTGCGACCTCGCCGCGCCTGCACCTCGAGCTGATGATCGCCCGCACCCTGGTGCACGGCACCGGCGCCGGCATCGCGCCCGCTGCGGCCCAGGAGGAGCGCCCGCGGCACGTGGCCCCTCCGCGCGAGACCGCGGCGCCCGCCCCGCGGTCGTCCGAGGCGTCGCGCGCGTCCGAGCCGTCCCGTGCGCCCGAGCCCCACCACGCCTCGCACGCCGCCGCTCCCGGCTCGGTGCCCGAGTCCATCGCGGCCGCTCCGCGCACCGAGGCGCCGGTGACGGCGTCCGCACCGGTCGCTGCGCCGCCGGTGAAGGCACCCGGCGAGACGGCGGCCGCCCCGGAGGCGGACGAGTCCGCGCCGGCCGAGTCAGGACGCCCCCGCGCGACGACCGCCGCGGCGGCTCGTCCGGAGCCGGTCGAGCAGGAGCCGTCGGACCGGGCCGTTGCGTCTACTGAGGCGGCCCCAGCCTCGGCGCCCGCTGCCTCCGCACACGCTGCGGCCGCGGGCGACGCACCCGCCGACGGCGCGGTCACCCTCCAGCGGATGAAGGACACCTGGCCCGAGATCCTCGAGGTCGTGCAGAAGGCGAAGATGACCGCCTGGCTGGTGGCCTACACCGCCCAGGTGCGCGCCCTCAAGGACGACGTGCTGACCCTCTCGTTCCCGAGCCAGAACGACGTCGAGTCGTTCAAGATGCCGGGAACCGCTGGGCAGCCCGGAGTCAGCGAGTACCTGCGTCAGGCGATCCAGCAGGTCCTCGGCCTGCGGGTGAAGTACATCGCCCGCGTCGAGCCTCGCGCCGCCGCCCCGGAGGCCGAACGCGCCGCCGTCGAGGCGACCGCCGCGCCCGCTCCGGCTGCGCCGATCCCGGCCGCGACCGGCTCCGACGGCTGGGCCACGGTGGCGATCCCCGCCGATCCGACCCCTGCGGCCGAGGCGGCTGCTCCCTCCGCTCCGGTGGAGGCCCCCGCCGCGGCCGCCGAGCCGGTGCGCGCCGCCCCCCTCGCCGCCGCTG
>NZ_PSVI01000106.1:0-2236 GCF_002931415.1 Rathayibacter sp. AY1E8 | reverse complement strand
TTGCCCGCGCGCCGCTCCGAGCGCACGCTGGAGCCATGACCGCATGGAGCCCTCTCGAGACCGTCGGCGCCGTGGTGCTCGCCCTCGCGCTGATCGGGCTCGCCGTCGCGGCCGTGGCGGTCGGAGCAGGCGACGAGATCGCGTTCATCGGCGTGCTGGTCGCCTTCGCGGTCGCGGTCACCGGGCTCGGCCTCCACATCGCCGGCCGCGAGGCGCGGTACCGCCGCGACAACCGGTGACGCCGACGCGTTTCCGCCGCGACGACCGCTGAGGAGGTGCGCTCCCGCCGCGGCGGCCGCTCAGCGGGACGCGCCCCGCCGCGACGGCCGCTGATCGGGGGGCGCCCCGCCGCGACGACACTCGGCCGGTCAGTGCCCGAGCTCCACCAGCAGCACGCCGGCGATGATCAGGCCGATCCCGCCGAGCATCGTCCAGGTCAGGGGGTCCTGGAACAGCCAGCGCCCGAGCACCGCGGTCAGCGCGACTCCGACCGCCGCCCAGATCCCGTAGGCCACCCCGATCGGCATGCCCTGCGCGAGCGCCCCGGCCAGCAGCGTGAACGCGACGACGTAGCCGACTCCGACCACGACGTACCAGCGCTTCCGGCCGTCCGTCGCGGGTTTGAGGCTCATCGTCGCGGCGACCTCGGTGAGGATCGCGCCCGAGAGCAGCAGCCAGGCCATCAGCGCACCGACCGGCGCGCGGCCTGCGCTCGCTGCGACCCGATCTCGACCATCAGCACGCCCGCGATGATCAGCACCAGCCCGATCGTCATCACGCCCGTCAGCGGCTGCCCGAAGAGCACGGCCGCGAGGACCGCCGTCAGCGCGACTCCGCACGCGCCCCATACGCCGTAGGCGACTCCGATCGGCATGCCGGCCTTGAGCACCCGGCTGAGGAGGACGAACGCCGCCAGGTAGCCCGCCACCACGAGGGCGTACCAGCCCGGCGACTCGATGGCGGCCTGGAGGGCGAGCGACGCCGTCACCTCGATGAGGATCGCGCCGGTGAGGAGCACCCAGCTCATCGTGTGCCGTCGGATCGGGTCATCCGGCCAGCGTAGGGCGGGCGCGGAGGCGTGCGACCGCGGAACGAGGGCTCAGCGCGCGGGGAGGGTGGGAACGATCGTTCTCCGGGCAGTGACGCGCTCACCGCGCGAAGTGCTCGCGCACCTCCGCCTGCCAGCGCTCGCGGTCCTCCTCCGTGATGAACGCCGCGTCGAAGGAGTTGAGCGCCAGCTGCTCGAGCTGCGCGTCGTCCATCCCCAGCTCCTCGACCAGGGCGCGGTAGTTCTCATCCACGTAGCCGCCGAAGTAGGGCGGATCGTCGCTCGAGACCGTCACGACGAGTCCCTCGCGGAGCATCGCGGGCAGCGGGTGGTCGGCCATCGTGTCCACCGCGCGCAGGGCGACGTTCGACAGCGGGCACACCGTCACCGGGATGCGGCGCTCGCGGAGCATCGCGACCACCTCCGGGTCCTCCATCGCGCGGATCCCGTGGTCGATCCGCTCGACCTTCAGCAGCTCGACGGTGGCCGCGACCGTCTCGGGCCCGCCCTCCTCGCCGGCGTGCGCGACCAGGCGCAGTCCGTCCGCCGCGGCGCGCGCGTAGACGTCGACGAACAGCTCCGGGCCGAAGCCCACCTCGTTCGAGTCGAGCCCGACGCCGATGATGTACTCGCGCCAGGGGAGGATCGCCGTCAGCATCTCGTCGGCCGCGTCGGCGCCCAGGTCGCGGAGGAAGCACATGATCAGGTCCGTCGAGATCCCGTGGGTCTCCTCGCTCCGACCGAGCGCACGGGTGATCCCGCTCATCACGGTGTCGAGCGCGACGCCGTTGCCGAGGTGCGTCTGCGGGTCGAAGAAGATCTCGGCGCGGCGGACGTTCGCCTTCTGCGCCCGGTCGAGGTAGCCGGTCGCGAGCTCGAAGAAGTCCCGCTCCGTCTTCAGCACGGTGAGGTTCGAGTAGTGCAGCTCCAGGAACGACGCGAGGTCGGTGAAGGAGTACCGCGCGCGGAGGGCGTCGAGATCCTCGGTGGGCAGGGCGACCCCGTTGCGTCGCGCCATCTCGACGATGTGCTCGGGCTCGATCGTGCCCTCGAGGTGGATGTGCAGCTCGGCGCTGGGCGGGGCGGGGAAGGCGGAGGCGAACATGGCGCTCGGACGCCCGCTCGGCTCTCTCGCGCATCGCGGGCGCGAGGCGTTCCTCCGCACCGCCCTCGCCCTGCCGACCTCGG
>NZ_PSVI01000105.1:0-2444 GCF_002931415.1 Rathayibacter sp. AY1E8 | reverse complement strand
GAGTGCTGCTCGCGCTGGTCGTCATCGTCGCGGGCCTGGCGGTGGTGCTGTCGCTGCTCCCGCGGATGACCGGCTCCGACGCCGCGTCGAGCCCCACGCCGACCGTCGTGCTGCCGACGCTCTACCCGACCACCTCGCCCGGTGCGACGCCCGGCGCCGCACCCGCCTGCTCGGCCGACTCCGTCGCCGTCACCGCGGTCACGGACGCCACGAGCTACGCGCCCGGCGAGGATCCGCAGCTCTCGCTCTCGCTGGCCAACATCTCGAGCACCGACTGCGTGATCGACGCGGGCACGAGCAAGCAGGTCTTCACGATCACGAGCGGCTCCGAGC
The DNA here is from genome assembly GCF_002931415.1 of Rathayibacter sp. AY1E8. Taxonomy (NCBI): domain Bacteria; kingdom Bacillati; phylum Actinomycetota; class Actinomycetes; order Micrococcales; family Microbacteriaceae; genus Rathayibacter; species Rathayibacter sp. AY1E8. The sequence continues at coordinate 2,111 of NZ_PSVI01000105.1, read as the reverse complement.
AGATCTGGACCTCCACGGACTGCCAGACCGGCGCGGCCGATCTGCCGGTGCTCCTCCAGGCGGGCCGCTCGGTGATGGGCAGCGCGCTGACGTGGGACCGCACCCGCTCCTCCGCCGACACCTGCTCCGGCGGTCGCGAGGCGGTCGAGGCGGGCGGCGCCGCCTACAACCTGTCGGTGTCGGTCGCCGGCATCCCCTCGGGCTCGCCCACGCAGTTCCTGCTCCAGTAGTCCGCCCGGGGGACGTGCCGGGTGCGCGGCGGCGCGTAGCATCGCAGGCATGTGGGGGCTGCTCGGCACGATCCTGTCCGCCTCGACCGGCCGGGCGGGGGTGGTCGCGCGGCGCGCGGCGGTCGTGGCCCTCGCGGTCCCGCTACTGGTCAGCGGAGCGGCGGCGCAGGCCGTGGCGGCTCCGCAGCCCGGCGGGGCTCCGCAGCCCGTCGCGGGTGTCGTGCGCGCGGATGTGGACGGCTTCCGGTTCTCGGAGTACTCGGCCGACTTCCGTCTCGACCGCGACGAGGAGGGCCGCTCGACGCTGACCACTGTCGAGACCTTCGTCGCCGAGTTCCCGCCGTCGCAGAACCGCGGCATGCAGCGCGCGATCCCGCTCGACTACGAGGGGCACCCGACCGACGTCGACCTGGTGTCCGTCACCGACGGCGACGGGGCGGCGCGGCCGGTCGACACCGAACGCGAGGACGGCTTCCTCCTGGTCACCAGCGCAGCGGACGAGTTCGTCAGCGGCAGCCAGACCTATGTCTTCACCTATACGCAGCACAACACGACCCTGCCTGGATCCGGCACGCGCAGCGGCGAGGACGAGTTCTACTGGGACGTCAACGGCACGGGCTGGCGCCAGTCCTTCGACCGCTACGACGTGCGCGTCGAGCTCGCCGGTTCGCTGGCCTCCGCCGCGACGGGGACCGTCAGCTGCTACCGGGGGCCGGAGGGCTCGACGACGCCCTGTCCGATCGGCCGCGACGGCGCGGTCGTCACGGCATCGGGGGAGTCGCTGGCTCCGGGGGAGAACGTGACCGTGGCGATCGGCTTCGCTCCCGGGACCTTCACGCCGCGCGACGACCGCTACCTCGCCTCCGGCTGGTCCTGGGTGCAGCTGGGCGGCCTCGCCGCGGTCCTGATCGGCCTCGCGCTCGCCGTGCACCGCCGCCGGACCGTGCTCCGCGACGCTCCCGGCCGCCCGACCGTCGTCGCCGAGTACGACCCGCCCGCGGAGGGGCTGTTCCTCTCCGCCGCGCTGCTGCGGAAGACGTCGAAGGCCCCCGCGGCCGGACTCCTGGACGCCGCCGTCCGCGGTCTCGTCCGCATCGAGGAGACGGGGGAGGGGCGGAAGCAGGAGTACGCCGTGCGGGTGCTCGACCCTGCGACGACGCCGACGCGACGCGCGGGACGCCCGCGGCCCCTCGCCTCCGACGACCGCGAGTTCCTCGACATCGCCCTCGGCCAAGTGCCGGGGACGGTGCGTGAGCTCTCCGGCAAGGACAAGGAGTTCGGCAAGGCCGTCGGACAGTTCCGGACCGCGCTGGGCAACCGGGTGACCGAGGCGGGACTGAAGAAGGCCGGGACGATCGGCGGCAGCGTGCTCGTGATCGTCCCGCTGCTGCTGGGTGTCATGGCCGCTTTCCTGGGCGCGATCCTCCTGATGACCCGCTCCTTCGGCGGAGCGCTCCCGCTCGTGCTGATGCTCGTCGCGATCGTTGCGGCCGTCGTCGGGACGATCCTGGTCTCGAGGGTGCCGCTGACGGCCGCGGGCGCGGAGCTGCGCGACCATCTGCGCGGGCTCGAGCTGTACATCCGCCTGGCCGAGGCCGACCGGATCGCGATGCTGCAGTCGCCCCGCGGGGCGGACCGGCGCACGGTCGGACCGGTCGAGGTGGTCGAGGTGACGGAGCGCCTGCTGCCGTGGGCCGTGCTCTTCGGTCTCGAGAAGGAGTGGTCGGCGGAGCTCGCGTCGGCCTACGAGCGCACCGGCGAGGAGCCGGTCTGGTACTCCGGACCGAACGGCTTCCACGCGGCGGCCTTCGCCGGCAGCGTGTCCTCGTTCTCGTCGTCGACGTCGAGTTACGTCGGATCCTCGTCGAGCTCCTCGAGCGG
>NZ_PSVI01000104.1:0-3434 GCF_002931415.1 Rathayibacter sp. AY1E8 | reverse complement strand
GTGGCGCACGAGCCGCACGCGCGACCTCGTCGACTAGGAGCCCTCATGTCGTCCTCCACCGTCACCACGCCCGCCGCCCGCCGCGTCCGTCGGCACTCTCCTGCCCCGTCCTCTCCGGCCCTGCTCTGTCCTCTCCGTCCACGTCCTCTCCTGCCCCGTCCGGTCAGGAGCGTCCCGCCGCGGCGACCGCTCCACGCCGCCCTTGCCTCCGCCCGTGCCTCCGCCCGTGCCGCCGCCCGACCTCACCGGATGCCGCTGCGCGCGAACCCCTGCACGAAGTAGCGCTGGAAGCACAGGAACAGCAGCACCATCGGCAGCACCGACACCAGCGCCAGCGCCATGCTCGCGCTGTAGTCCGGCGTCGACTGGCCCTTGAGGTAGAGCAGGCCGATCGGCAGCGTGAACAGCTCGTTGTCCTTCAGGGCGATCAGCGGCCAGGCGAAGTCGTTCCAGCTGCCGAGCAGAGTCAGCAGGATCAGGACGGCGATCAGCGGCTTCGAGAGCGGCAGCACGATCTGCAGGAACACCCGCAGGTGGCCGGCGCCGTCGATCCGCGCCGCCTCGATCAGCTCCTCCGGGATGGAGAGGAAGAACTGCCGGGCGAGGAAGATCCCGAAGGCCGCCGCTGCTCCGGGCAGGATCACCGACCAGTAGGTGCCGTAGATCTGCAGTCCGGTCACGAGCTTGAACTGCGCGACCATGATCGCCTGCACCGGGATCATCATCGTGGCCAGTGCGAGCAGGAACAGCAGGTTCCGCCCCGGGAAGCGCAGCCGCGCGAAGCCCCAGCCGGCCAGCAGGTTCACCACGACGGTGAACACCGTGACGAACACCCCGATCACGATCGAGTTGACGAACCACTCGCCCACGGGGAAGCGCGCGAACACCGTCGCGAAGTTCTCGAACGAGATCTCGCTCGGCCAGAAGCGGGGCGGGCCGGGCGCGAACACCTCGCCGCGCGGCGAGAAGGCGATGACGAGCATCCAGTACAGCGGGAAGAACACGATCGCCGAGGCGACGATCGCGACGACGAGGCGGACGACGAGTCCGGAGCGGGAGCCGTCGCGGCGGGAGGGACGCCGGCGCGGGGTCTCGCGGACGGTGGCCGCGGCGACCGCGGCGGGCGTGGTGACGGTGGAGGACGACATGAGGGCTCCTAGTCGACGAGGTCGCGCGTGCGGCTCGTGCGCCACTGCAGGTAGGTGAAGGCGAGGGAGACCAGCAGGATGACGACGCCGAGCGCGGCGCCGTAGCCCTGCTCGCGGACCTGGAAGCCGTTGCGGTACGCGTAGGTGCCGAGCACCGACGTGGAGAAACCGGGGCCGCCGCCCGTCATCACGAAGACGATGTCGAAGACCTGGAACGAGGCGATCACGTTCATGATCAGCAGGAAGAAGGTGGACGGGCCGACCAGCGGCACCGTCAGTGCGCGGAACTGCTGCCAGCGCGTCGCTCCATCGATCCGCGCGGCCTCGTAGAGCTCGGGCGAGACGCTCTGCAGGCCGGCCAGGTAGATCACCATGTTGAAGCCGATCCGCAGCCACACCGCGGTCAGCATCACCGAGATCATCGCCGCGGAGCCGTCCGACTGCCACGCGACCGGCGAGGCGCCCAGCGAGCTCAGCACCTTGTTCACGATGCCCGAGGACTCGCTGAAGATCGTGACCGCGATCATCCCGGAGGCGACGCCCGAGATCACCAGGGGTAGCACGATCACCGTGCGGAAGATCCCGCGGGCGGGCAGCACGGAGTTGAGCAGCACGGCCAGGCCGAGGCCGCCGGCGAGCTCGAGCGGCACGGTGACCGCGGTGAAGAGGAGCGTGTTGCCCAGGCTCTGCCAGAACACCGGGTCGGCGCCCATCCGCAGGTAGTTCGCGAAGCCGACCCACTCGGGCGTGCCGAAGCCGCGCGACTCCTGGAACGAGAGCTGGATCGCCCAGAGGATCGGCACGAACAGGAACAGCGCCATCAGGAGCAGGTTCGGGCCGACGAAGCCGAAGCCGGCGAGGGCCTCGCGCCTGCGGGCCGACCGCGGCCGGGCGGAGGAGCCCGCTCGGCCGCGGAGGGTGGTGGCGGTCATCAGCTGGTCGCCTGCTGGATGGCCGCGTCGAGGCCGGAGAGGGTCTCCTCGGTGCTGCGTCCGCCGACGAACGCCTCCTCGAGCTGGTCCTGCATCGCGACGGAGATCTTCGCGAGGAACGGCGAGGTGAGCTGCTGCACGTCGCGCGGCGTGATCGTCGCGGCCTGCTCGACGAAGACTGGCATCACGTCCGGGCGCACCGCGAAGTCGATCGACGCGGGGTCGATGTCGGACCGGGTGGGCAGCTCGTTCGTCGCCGCGCAGAACTCGGCCATGGTGTCGGCCTGCGTCATGAACGAGAGGAACTCGGTCGCGAGCTCGGGGTCATCGGTGTCGGCCGTGGCGACGAGGGCGTTGCCGCCGAGGTCGGTCGCGCCGCGCTCGTCGACGGGCATCGGCGTGGCGGTCCACTCGAAGTCGGCGAGGTCGTCGATGTCCGGCACGAGGAAGGACCCGGCGAAGGCCATCGCCGCGGTCTGCTCCGTGAAGAAGGAGTCGGCGTAGGTGGCGGACTTCACCGAGCTGGTCGGCGGGACCCAGTCGTTGTCGAAGAAGCTCTTCGTGAAGTCCAGCGCCTTCGCGCCGGCGGCGGAGTCGATCGCCGGAGTGGTGCCGTCCTCCTCCAGGAGCGTGCCGTCGGCCTCGAACAGCCAGCTCAGCCAGCGGGGCGTGCCGCCGAGCTGCCAGTTGTAGACGAACGGGTACTGCTCGGCGGGCAGGCTCGCGCGCAGCTTCGCGGCGGCGTCGGCGAACTCCTCCCAGGTCCACGCCTCGTCGGCGGTGGTCGGCACGTCGGTGATGCCGGCCGCCGCGAGCAGCTGCGTGTTCACCAGCAGCGCCGACACGTCGGTCTGGTGCGGGACGCCGTAGGGCTTCCCCTCGAAGGAGACGGCCTCCTGGAACGCGGGCGTGAAGGAGTCGAAGTCGTCGATCCGGTCGGTCAGGTCGAGCAGCTGCTCCTGGCTGGAGTAGACGCCGAGGTTGCCGTAGTCGACGCGGAACACGTCGGGGGCCTCGCCCGACGACAGCTGCGCGTCGATGTTGCTGAACATCTGGTCGTAGGGGACGACGTTGAGCTCGACGCTCGCCCCCTCGTGCTCGGCCTCGAAGTCGGTGATCAGCGACTCGAAGGCCGCCTGCTCGGACTCGCTGGCCCAGGTGGTGAAGGTGATCGAGTCGGCGTCGGCCGAACCGCCGCCTCCTCCTCCGAAGCCGCTGCAGCCGGTGAGGGCGGCGGTCGACGCCAGGACGGCGGCGAGAGGGATGAATCGTCTGCGCATGGGTGGTCTCCTGCTGTGAAGGGTCGGACGGGGGCGTGCTCGACGGCGTCGCGGCGAACGCGGCGGTCGAGCCG
>NZ_PSVI01000103.1:1526-3595 GCF_002931415.1 Rathayibacter sp. AY1E8 | reverse complement strand
GGGTGGAAAGTTTTTCGGTCAAGGATGGACTCGCGGCCTATCAGCTAGTTGGTGAGGTAATGGCTCACCAAGGCGACGACGGGTAGCCGGCCTGAGAGGGTGACCGGCCACACTGGGACTGAGACACGGCCCAGACTCCTACGGGAGGCAGCAGTGGGGAATATTGCACAATGGGCGAAAGCCTGATGCAGCAACGCCGCGTGGGGGATGACGGCCTTCGGGTTGTAAACCTCTTTTAGTAGGGAAGAAGGGCTTCGGCTTGACGGTACCTGCAGAAAAAGCACCGGCTAACTACGTGCCAGCAGCCGCGGTAATACGTAGGGTGCAAGCGTTGTCCGGAATTATTGGGCGTAAAGAGCTCGTAGGCGGTTTGTCGCGTCTGCTGTGAAAACCCGAGGCTCAACCTCGGGCCTGCAGTGGGTACGGGCAGACTAGAGTGCGGTAGGGGAGAATGGAATTCCTGGTGTAGCGGTGGAATGCGCAGATATCAGGAGGAACACCGATGGCGAAGGCAGTTCTCTGGGCCGTTACTGACGCTGAGGAGCGAAAGCGTGGGGAGCGAACAGGATTAGATACCCTGGTAGTCCACGCCGTAAACGTTGGGAACTAGATGTGGGGACCTTTCCACGGTCTCCGTGTCGCAGCTAACGCATTAAGTTCCCCGCCTGGGGAGTACGGCCGCAAGGCTAAAACTCAAAGGAATTGACGGGGGCCCGCACAAGCGGCGGAGCATGCGGATTAATTCGATGCAACGCGAAGAACCTTACCAAGGCTTGACATATACCGGAAACTTCCAGAAATGGTTGCCCCGCAAGGTCGGTATACAGGTGGTGCATGGTTGTCGTCAGCTCGTGTCGTGAGATGTTGGGTTAAGTCCCGCAACGAGCGCAACCCTCGTTCTATGTTGCCAGCACGTCATGGTGGGAACTCATAGGAGACTGCCGGGGTCAACTCGGAGGAAGGTGGGGATGACGTCAAATCATCATGCCCCTTATGTCTTGGGCTTCACGCATGCTACAATGGCCGGTACAAAGGGCTGCGATACCGTAAGGTGGAGCGAATCCCAAAAAGCCGGTCTCAGTTCGGATTGAGGTCTGCAACTCGACCTCATGAAGTCGGAGTCGCTAGTAATCGCAGATCAGCAACGCTGCGGTGAATACGTTCCCGGGCCTTGTACACACCGCCCGTCAAGTCATGAAAGTCGGTAACACCCGAAGCCAGTGGCCTAACCGCAAGGAGGGAGCTGTCGAAGGTGGGATCGGTGATTAGGACTAAGTCGTAACAAGGTAGCCGTACCGGAAGGTGCGGCTGGATCACCTCCTTTCTAAGGAGCATCTGGACACCGCAGGGTGTTCCAGGCGCCAGATCAAAGCGAATGTCTTTGCTGGTAGCTCATGGGTGGAACATTGAACTAGGTGCTCGGTGAGATCGTCTCGCGTCAGTACAGCCTTCGGGTTGGGAACGCGTCGGGGCGGTGGAGTCGGGTACATGCACGCTGTTGGGTCCTGAGGGACCGGGCCGGCTGCCTTCGGGTGGCGGGGTCGACTCTCCGGATCTTTTTCTCACGCCTGGGTGTGTGAGAGAGGGATACCGCCCGTATTTTGAGAACTACACAGTGGACGCGAGCATCTTAGATTCACGGCTTCGGTCGTGGATCGACAAGATTCGCATGGCGCGGCTTTCGGGCTGCGGTCATGCAAATCATTGGATCTGCAACTTTTCGAGTTGTAGTTTCTTAACTCATGTGATTAGCAAGTTCATAAGAGCAAACGGTGAATGCCTTGGCATCTGGAGCCGAAGAAGGACGTCGTAATCTGCGATAAGCCTCGGGGAGCTGATAAACGAGCTGTGATCCGAGGATTTCCGAATGGGGAAACCCCGCCAGGCCCCTTGTGGTGACCTGGTGACTCCCGCCTGAATATATAGGGCGGGTAGAGGGAACGTGGGGAAGTGAAACATCTCAGTACCCACAGGAAGAGAAAACAACAGTGATTCCGTCAGTAGTGGCGAGCGAACGCGGAAGAGGCTAAACCGAGTCATGTGTGATACCCGGCAGGGGTTGCATGGTC
>NZ_PSVI01000103.1:0-1430 GCF_002931415.1 Rathayibacter sp. AY1E8 | reverse complement strand
GTCGGGGTTGTGGGACTTTTCGTTCCGGTCTGCCGGCCGGTGAACGTTACAGCGCATCATAGACGAACAGGTTTGAACGCCTGGCCAGAGCGGGTGCGAGCCCCGTAGTCGAAATGGTGTTATGGCGTGAAGAGTATCCCAAGTAGCACGGGGCCCGAGAAATCCCGTGTGAATCTGTCAGGACCACCTGATAAGCCTAAATACTCCCAGATGACCGATAGCGGACAAGTACCGTGAGGGAAAGGTGAAAAGTACCCCGGGAGGGGAGTGAAATAGTACCTGAAACCGTTTGCTTACAAACCGTCGGAGCCTCCTTGTAGGGGTGACGGCGTGCCTTTTGAAGAATGAGCCTGCGAGTTAGTGCTCTGTGGCGAGGTTAACCCGTGTGGGGCAGCCGTAGCGAAAGCGAGTCCGAATAGGGCGATTCAGTCGCAGGGTCTAGACCCGAAGCGAAGTGATCTATCCATGGCCAGGTTGAAGCGACGGTAAGACGTCGTGGAGGACCGAACCCACTTCAGTTGAAAATGGAGGGGATGAGCTGTGGATAGGGGTGAAAGGCCAATCAAACTTCGTGATAGCTGGTTCTCTCCGAAATGCATTTAGGTGCAGCGTTGCGTGTTTCTTGCCGGAGGTAGAGCTACTGGATGGCCGATGGGGCCCAAAAGCTTACTGACGTCAGCCAAACTCCGAATGCCGGTAAGTGAGAGCGCAGCAGTGAGACTGTGGGGGATAAGCTTCATAGTCGAGAGGGAAACAACCCAGACCACCAACTAAGGTCCCTAAGCGCGTGCTAAGTGGGAAAGGATGTGGAGTTGCACAGACAACCAGGAGGTTGGCTTAGAAGCAGCCACCCTTGAAAGAGTGCGTAATAGCTCACTGGTCAAGTGATTCCGCGCCGACAATGTAACGGGGCTCAAGCACGCCACCGAAGTTGTGGCATTGACATTAGTGGTAGGCCTTCGTGGTCCAGCCGTGTTGATGGGTAGGAGAGCGTCGTGTGGCGAGTGAAGCGGCGGTGTGAACCAGCCGTGGATGCCACACGAGTGAGAATGCAGGCATGAGTAGCGAAAGACGGGTGAGAAACCCGTCCTCCGGAAGACCAAGGGTTCCAGGGTCAAGCTAATCTTCCCTGGGTAAGTCGGGACCTAAGGCGAGGCCGACAGGCGTAGTCGATGGACAACGGGTTGATATTCCCGTACCGGCGAAGAACCGCCCAAGACAATCCAGTAGTGCTAAGTATCTGAATCCCTTTGATGGATCCCTTCGGGGTGAAGCGTTGGGCCTAGCGTACGACCCCGTGCTGGTGCGTTTAGCGTATTAACAGGTGTGACGCAGGAAGGTAGCCGAGCCGGGCGATGGTTGTCCCGGTCTAAGGATGTAGGGCGAACGATAGGCAAATCCGTCGTTCATATAGCCTGAGATCTGATGGG
>NZ_PSVI01000102.1:0-3681 GCF_002931415.1 Rathayibacter sp. AY1E8 | reverse complement strand
GGTCGACGTCGAGGTCCTTCGCGAGCTTGCGGATCGGCGGCTTCGCGATGACGGGGAGCGCGGCGGCGGCCGAGGCGGTGGCGGCCGGTCGGCGGCGGCGGGTCTGGACGTGTCCGCCGGCGGTGCCGTAGCCGACGAGCGCGGCTCCGGAGCCGGGGGATCGGGCGTCGGCTCCTGGGTGGGCGCGGGCGCCGTGGTCGGCCGGGGAGCTGCGGGAGGCGCGGGGCGCGGGGGAGGAGCGAATCCGCTGCCCGGCTCCGGGACGAGCGGCTCGCGGGCCTCGATCACGGCGACGGCCAGCGGAGCGACCGCGGCTCCCGAGGCGAGGGCGCTCCGGAGCTGCTCGACCGCGTCGGTCAGCACCGCCCGCCGGGACGTCGATCCGCGACCGGAGGCGAGGGTCGACGTGGCGAGGCCGAGCACGCGCTCGGCCAGCGCCGTCCGCTGCTCCCCGGCCGCGGTCGTCGCGGTGGTGATGGCGTCGGCCGAGACTCCCTCGAGCGCTGCGTTCAGGGATCCGATCGCCACCAGCAGATCGGTGCGGGCCGCGCCCGCGACGGTGCCGTCGGTCGCGGTGAGGAGCGCGAGCGAGTCGTTCCGCAGCGCGAGGCCGGCCTCGCGCGCGGCGGTGTAGGCCGGGGGAGCGGCGACGTCGATGGACGTCTCCCGGAGAGTCGGGGTCGCCTGCGTGCCCTCCGCGGAGGGCGTGCATCCGGTGAGCGCGCCGGCGGCGACGAGCAGGGCGATCGCGGCCGTGGCGCCCCGGAGGAGCGGGCGCGCACCCCCGCGCCGCTCGGCTCGCCCTCGACTCCGCATCACTGCACCCTAATCGGGGGACGGCCGCCGTGGGCGCCGGTCAGCGGGGCGGTTCGCGCATCCGAGACCCGGGTCGGCCGCACCTCCGGGCCGCACCGGCGGCGCTCGACCGGTGGGAAGGGGGCCCGGCGCACGCCCGTCGAGGGCGGGGGACGGCGCGCGCGGAACGGCGGGGCGCCCGCCGCCGCGCCGCCTAGCATGGGGCGTGTGACCGACCAGCAGGAGCCTCCCGTCCGCCTCCGCCCCGAGATCCTGGCGCTCCCCGCCTACAAGCAGGGCCGCGCGGCCGCCGCCGACGCCTTCAAGCTCTCCTCCAACGAGAACCCGTTCGACCCGCTGCCCTCCGTGCTCGCGCGGGTCCGCGAGGTGGACGACTTCAACCGGTACCCGGACGCGGCGGCGACCGCCCTGCGCACAGCGCTCGCCGCGGAGTACGGCGTCCCGATCGAGGAGGTGATCGTCGGAGCCGGCTCCGTCGCGGTCATCGCCCAGCTGATCACCGCGGCGGCGGGCCCGGGCGACGAGGTCGTCTACGCCTGGCGCTCGTTCGAGGCCTACCCCTCGCTCGTCACGACCGCGGGCGCCACCAGCGTGCGCGTGCCGCTCCGCGCCGACGACACCCACGACCTCGACGCCATGGCCCAGGCCGTCACCGAGCGCACCCGCCTGCTGATCGTCTGCAGCCCCAACAACCCCACCGGCACCGTCGCCACCGCCGACGACGTCGAGGCGCTCCTCGAGCGCGTCCCGGGAGACGTCCTCGTGCTCCTCGACGAGGCCTACGCCGAGTTCGTCGACGACGAGCGGGCCGTGGACGGCACCCGCCTTCTCGGCCGCTACCCCAACCTCGTGATCGCCCGCACCTTCTCCAAGGCGTACGGCCTCGCCGGCCTCCGCGTCGGCTACGCGATCGGCCACGCGCGGATCCTCGACGCCGCCCGTTCCACCGCCATCCCGCTCTCGGTCACCCGGTTCGCCGAGACCGCGGCGGTCGCCTCCCTCGAGCACCGCGAGGAGCTCCTCGAGCGCGTCCACCGCATCACCCGCCTCCGCGACGACCTCTGGCGGGCGCTGCTCGACCAGGGCTGGACGATCCCGGAGTCGCAGGCGAACTTCCTCTGGTTCGACACCCGCGAGGACACGGCGCGGGCCGCCGAGGTCTTCGAGCGCGCCGGGGTCGTGGTCCGCGCGTTCCCGCCGGAGGGGATCCGCGTCTCCGTCGGCGAGGCGCGCTCTGTCGACAAGCTCCTCAGCGCGGCGGCCGAGATTGTGGCTTCCCTCCCCGAGGGCCACCCCGCGAGACGGATAGGTTAGTCGGGTGGTAGCCACCAGCACGGAGTCGCCGACTGTCCAGTTCCTCTCCGCGGACGGGCGGTTCTCGCCGACCCCCGCGGCCGAGCAGTACGCCTCCTACCTCGACGGGGTGGACGAGGCGCAGCACCGCTCCTTCTACCGCGAGATGGCGGTGGTCCGCCGCTTCGACACCGAGGCCGCGAACCTGCAGCGCCAGGGCCAGCTCGGACTGTGGGTCCCGAGCCACGGGCAGGAGGCGGCGCAGGTCGGCTCCGCGTTCGCGATGCGCCCGCAGGACCACGTGTTCCCCTCCTACCGCGAGCACGTCGTCGGCAAGATCCGCGGCATCGACCTGCTCGGCGTCCTCGCGCTCCTGCGCGGCACGACGCACGGCGGCTGGGACCCGACCGACCCGACGAACGGGAACTTCCACCTCTACACGCTGGTGCTGGGCTCCCAGGCCCTGCACGCGACCGGCTACGCGATGGGCCTCACCCTCGACGGAGCGACCGGCACGGGCGACCCCGAGAAGGACGCGGCCGTCGTCGTGTACTTCGGCGACGGCGCCTCCAGCCAGGGCGACGTCAGCGAGGCGATGGTCTTCGCCGCGAGCTACCAGGCTCCCGAGGTCTTCTTCCTCCAGAACAACCACTACGCGATCTCGGTCCCCGTGGCCACGCAGTCGCGCAGCCCCCTCTACCTCCGCTCCTCCGGCTTCGGCATCCCCGGCGTGCAGATCGACGGCAACGACGTGCTCGCGAGCTACGCGGTCACCGCCAAGCACCTGCAGGACGCGCGCTCCGGCGGCGGTCCCCAGTTCATCGAGGCGCTGACCTACCGGATCGGCGCGCACACCTCGAGCGACGACCCGACGAAGTACCGCACCGACGACGAGCTCGCCTCGTGGGTCGCGAAGGATCCGATCACCCGCTTCGCCGCGTTCCTGCGGAGCGAGGGCGTGGAGCAGTCCTTCTTCGACGAGGTCGACGAGGAGGCGAAGGACTTCGCGTCCGACATCCGCCGCCGCCTCCTCGCCCTCGAGGTCCCGCCCACGGGCGTCATGTTCGACCACGTCTACTCGGAGCCGCACGTGCTCGTCGAGGAGCAGAAGGCGTGGCTGCAGCGCTACGAAGAATCGTTCGGAGGCGAGTGATGACGATCGACACCAGCACGACGGCCGCGCAGCCGCCCCTCACCGGGTCGCAGCTCGAGTCCATGTCCATGGCCAAGGCGCTCAACGCCGGCCTCCGCCGAGCGATGACGCAGGACGACCGCGTCCTCCTGATGGGCGAGGACATCGGCCCCCTGGGCGGCGTCTTCCGCATCACCGAGGGCCTGCACGCCGAGTTCGGGGCGAAGCGCGTGCTCGACACGCCGCTCGCCGAGTCCGGCATCGTCGGCACTGCGATCGGGCTCGCGATGCGCGGCTTCCGCCCGGTCTGCGAGATCCAGTTCGACGGGTTCATCTACCCGGCGTTCGACCAGATCACCTCGCAGCTGGCCAAGATGACCAACCGCCACGAGGGTGCGATCACCATGCCCGTCGTCATCCGCGTGCCCTACGGCGGGCAC
>NZ_PSVI01000101.1:0-3707 GCF_002931415.1 Rathayibacter sp. AY1E8 | reverse complement strand
AGGCGGAGGCGAACATGGCGCTCGGACGCCCGCTCGGCTCTCTCGCGCATCGCGGGCGCGAGGCGTTCCTCCGCACCGCCCTCGCCCTGCCGACCTCGGACCTGCTCGCCCGCGTCTACGCGATGCGCTGGTCCTGAGGGCGGCCGGTCAGCCGACCAGCCGCGCGCCCGCCAGCCCGAGCTCGACCACCAGCACGAGCGAGGCCGCGATCACCAGCCGGAACGGGGTGCGCGTGGGCGGGCCGGTCAGCACCAGGCGGATGCCCGCCGCGGCGAGCACGACCACCACAAGGGTCCCGATCACCGCGAGCACCACGCCCGTCCCGCGCACCGGCTGGTCGCCGACGAGCTGTCCGACGAGCACGAGCAGCGCGGCGACCACCAGCGACCCGAAGGCGACGACTCCGGAGAGCCGCAGGCCGAGGCGGTGCGGGAAGCCGCGGACCCCGGTGGCCTCGTCGTCGACCAGGTCGGGGAGCACGTTCGTGCAGTGGATCGCGATGCCGAACACGGCGCCGGTCGCGATCGCCCACCAGGCGGGGAGCCGGCCGTCGCCCGCCGCCACCGCCACCACCGGCAGCAGCCCGAAGGCGACCACGAACGGAGCGACCGACCAGACCGTGCGCTTGAGCCCCGCGTCGTAGGCCCAGCCCGCGGCGACCAGCACCAGGTGCGCGACCGCGGCGACCGGTCCGAGCACCAGCGAGAGCACCACGGCGGCCGCCGCCGTCCCCAGTGCGGCGGCGCGGACGGCGCCCACGCCGATCAGCCCCTGCGCGACCGGCTTGTCGGTGCGCCCCACCGCGCGGTCGCGGTCGGCGTCGATCCAGTCGTTCGCGAGCCCGATCGAGAGCTGCCCGAGCAGCACGGCGAGCGCCACCAGCACGACCTGCCCGAGCGGATGCCCGGACGCCGCCGCGATCACGGTCGCCAGCACGGTGACCGTCACGGTCGGCCCGGGGTGCGACGAGGCCAGCAGGAGTCGCACCCGGGACGTCATCCCGCCAGCCTACGGTCGCGGCGGCACAGCGGGGCGCCGGTCGCGCTCCCCGCCCCGGAGCGGGATCCAGCGTGGTCCGAGCGCGGCGCCCTCATCAGCCCGCGACGGGAATGGCCCGGGATGGGGCAGGGTTGCACCACCCGGCATCCCGACTCAGGAAGAAGGCCTCGTGGACCTCGTGCACTGGCTGTTCGACGCGCAGATCGTCATCGGCGAGCAGACCGTCCTCTGGCGGGAGGTCATCGGCAACGTCTTCGGGCTCCTCAGCGCCCTCGGCGGGATGCGGCGGAAGGTCTGGGCCTGGCCCGTCGGCCTCATCGGCAACGTGCTGCTGTTCACGGTCTTCATGGGCGCCCTGTTCGGCACTCCCAACCCCGTCAACCTGCTCGGCCAGGCCGGGCGGCAGGTGATGTTCATCCTGGTCAGCGTCTACGGCTGGTACCGGTGGACCCACCGCCCCGACGACTCCGCCACCCTGATCGAACCGCGCTGGGCGTCGTGGCGCACCCGCGGCCTGCTGGTGCTCGGGATGGTCGGCGGCACCGCGGTGCTGACGCCCGTGTTCCGCGCGCTCGGCTCCTACGAGCCCGTCTGGAGCGACGCGTGGATCTTCGTCGGCTCCGTCCTCGCCACCTACGGCATGGCGAAGGGCTGGACCGAGTTCTGGCTCATCTGGGTGGCCGTCGACCTGGTCGGCGTGCCGCTGCTGTTCTCGGCCGGCTACTACGCGTCGGGGCTGATGTACGTCTTCTACGGCGCGTTCACCCTGGTCGGCTTCTTCGTCTGGATGCGGCAGGGCACCCGTCCGTCCGCCGCTCCGATCACGGTCGGCTAGCTCTAGCAGCCTGCCGCCGCCGGCGGAAGTGGCCGTGCGGGAGGCGCTGTCGGTGGTCCACTGGGAGCGGAGGCGCCCGCCTCCCCCACCCGGAACGGACGCCATGCTCTCCCTCGTCTACTCCAGCCGCACCTCCGCCGGCTTCACGGACGCCGACCTCCCCGCGCTGCTCGCCCAGTGCCGCGCGAACAACGAGCGCCTCGGCCTGACCGGCATGCTCCTGCACCGCGACGGCCGATTCCTCCAGGTGCTCGAGGGGCCGGACGCGGTCCTGCGCGAGCGGATGGCCGTCATCGCCGCCGACGAGCGCCACGCGCAGCTGCGCACCCTCCTCGAGGAGCCGATCCGGGAGCGGCTGTTCCCGGAGTGGTCGATGGCGTTCGAGTCCGCCGCCGACGCCGACGCCGCCGGGCTCCGCACCTCCTTCGACGACCTCGACGACGCCGAGGCCGAGAGCGCGACGCTCCCGGCCCTGCGCGAGCTCATCCGCTTCTTCCGCGAGCGGAGCTAGGCGGAACTGGGCGGAGCTGGGCGGAGCTGGGCGGAGCTGGGCGGAGCTGGGCGGAGCTATACGGGACGCCGGGATCGCGGCCGGTCCGCCGCCGGAACCCGACGCCCGTCAGTCCTCCGCCGAGGGAGGAGCGAGCCGGTCGAGCCGCGCCAGGAGCGGGGCGAAGCCGTCGCCGAGCAGGGCGCTCAGCGGCTCGCCGAACCAGAACCGCCAGACGGCGTCGAGCTCCTCGCCGGTGATCCGTCCTCGGCGCAGGAGGATGCTCGCGATCGGGGCCGCCTCAGACGCGTACTCGTCGCGGGGAGCGCCGTCCTCGCGACCCGGCTCGAGTCCGTACGGATCGACCCCGTCGAGCTCCCGCAGGACAGCCGCCACCATCGCGTCACGGCGTTCCGCGGTCGCGCCGTCCTGGTTCGTCGGTGCTCGGCGCTCCATCGCGAGAAGGTAGCCAGCCCACTCCTCGTCGTCCATTCGTCGTCTCCGATCTCTCCGGATGCCGCGCCTTCTCGAGGCCTTTCTCTTCCTTCGGCGCCGGCTTGTCGAGGCACGGGGGAACCGCCTCTCCGACGGCTTATCATCCCCCCGCGAGAAAGGCGCGGACGCCTTCCCGCGTCAGCCCCGAGGCGACGGCGAGCCGATGCTCGCCGGCCCCGAGTCGGGCGGCTCCTCGGAGGGCCGCGGCCCTTTCTCCGCCCTCGCCGGAAGTCCCGCTCCGGAATGCCGCGAATTCCGCGGACACCTTATCGAGAGCGTCGGCGACATCGCCGGACACGCTCTCCGGCGGCTCGCCGAGATCGATGCGCCAGCCTCTCCCGGACTTCTCGTCGCTGTCGTTCACACGCGGGAAAGTACCCCGGACCGCAGGGTGGCGCCTGTGATCGCCCGACGCCGTCGCGCCCCAGGGATCCGTCGTCGACTTCCGAGCGCACACGCCTCCCGGTCCGGAGAGGACGGCCTTCGAGGACTGTCCCGCGGACCTCGTCGCCGTGCTCCGCTCCGATGCGGCCTCCGCCTCGGCCGAGGTCTTCGACGGCTGACCCGACCGCGGCGACCACCCGCTGCGACGACCGCCGGGCGGAAGCGCGGATCGCGCCGTTCCGGCGCGCCCGCACCCGAGGCGCCGGAACGTCCGGCCGATCCGGGAGCGGCACCCCGTCCGAGCCGTCGAGGTTCCGTCGGTGTGCAGGCCCCCGCGCCGAGGGACGTAAAGTGTGCTCACACGCGCCCGCGGACGGGCGAGCCGCCCGTGAGGGCGCCCCGGTCCTGCGTCGGAGGCGCCGATCACAGAGAGCCGCGGTGCCCGATGCCGGAAGACAAGCCCGCGTCGCGGGCGCCGAGCATCTACGACGTCGCCCGCGCGGC
>NZ_PSVI01000100.1:0-3773 GCF_002931415.1 Rathayibacter sp. AY1E8 | reverse complement strand
CTCGACGACGCGGTCGAGCAGGTCGCGGCCGGCGTGGGCGTGCTGATCGTGCCGCAGTCGGTGGCGCGCGTGCACAGCCGCAAGGACGTCACCGCGGTGCCGGTGACCGGCGTCGCTCCCTCCTCCGTCCGCCTCGCCTGGGTGACGGACGACAAGGGCGACGACGTCGAGGACTTCATCGGAGTCGTCCGCGGCCGCAGCGCGAACACCACGCGCGGAACCGCCGCGACGCCGAAGGTCGAGTCGCGGGCGAAGGCCGCCAAGGCGAAGGCGCGGGAGGCGCGCGAGAAGGCGGAGAGGGCCGGCGGCGGCAAGAAGAAGCCGGCCCGCGCCAAGGCGTCCGCGCCGGCGGTGCGGCGCACCCGCAAGCCCCGCGGCCGTTGACCGTGGCCGACGACGCCGGCTGGTCGCTCCGCCCCGCGACCGCGGAGGACGCGGCAGCGATCGCCGAGCTGCGCGCGGTCGTCATGCGCCCGTCGCTCGAGACGCTCGACCGCTACGACGAGCACCGCGTGCGGCACCGCTTCCTCGACGGCTACCGGCCCGAGCTCACCCGGGTGATCGAGCTCGACGGCGCCTTCGCCGGGAGCATCGCCGCGCGGGTCGAGCCGGACGCGGTCTGGATCGAGCACTTCTACCTGGCGCCGCACGCACAGGGACGCGGAGTCGGCGGCGCCGTCCTGCGCCGGGTGATGGCGGAGGAGGCGCGGCCGGGTCTGCCCTTCCGGCTCGACGTGCTGAAGCGCAGCGACGCCCGCCGCCTCTACGAGCGGCACGGCTTCCGGTTCGAGCGCGCTCTGGAGTGGGACGACATCCTCGTCGCGCCGCCTGTCTCCTGACCCCTGATCGGGGAGGACGACGGGGCGCGGGCCGCCGCTAGCATGAGCGCGATCCCCTCCGCCGGGTCGGCCGCAGGGCGACCTCCTCCTGGAAGCAGGCATTCCGCCGTGTCCCCGCTCGTTCTGAGGTCCGCCGCCTCCGCGGTCCTCGTCGCCGCCCTGGCGATCACCTCCAGCCCGCTCGCCTCCGCCGCATCGGCGGCCGCGCCGTCGGCCGCCCCCGTCGCCGCATTCGGCGCCGTCTCCGATGCGCCCCGCTCGATCGTGCTCCCCGAGGGGCAGCCGCTCTGGCAGCCCAGCGCCGAGTCCCCCCTGCCCGCCGTGCCGGATGAGGCGCCGAGCGCCGCCCGTGCGAGCGCTGCGGCGTCGATCAGCGGCCGTGTCGTGGTCGAGGAGGCCGACGGCTCGATCGCGACCACCACCCCCCGCGGTGCCCTCCTGAACGTCGAGGTCTGGTCGAGCGAGGCGGGGCTCCTCGGGAACCACTCCGTCGCCGGCGACCTCACCTTCAGCATCGACGGGCTCACCGCCGGGCAGACCTACTACCTGCTGATCAAGGACAACGCCGACCTGTACGCCGACCTCTGGTCCGGCGGCAGCGCCGTCGCCCGCAGCGCCGAGCCGCTCCAGGCCCCGGCGGCCGGCGTGCAGCTGCGCACCGCACGGCTGGGCTCGCTCGAGGGACGCCTGAGCGGCGTCGCGGGCGACCAGCGCGTCGACATCTGGTACCGCGACCCGGGAACCGACGGCTACTTCCGCACCGGCGAGCTCGACCTGATCACGGGCGGCGACAACCCGTACTCGTTCCAGCAGGTCGTCCCCGGCGACTACCTCGTCCGGGCGTCGAGCCGCGACGACGTGATCGACGACAGCTACTGGGACCACGTCCTCCGCTCGGGCGACGCTGGCGACGTGCGCGTCCCGGTGGGCGGATCGGCCGCCGGGATCGACCTCTCGCTGAGCAGCGACTACCAGCAGTACACCGGCCGCCTCGCCGGATCGGACCGCTACGCGACCTCGGTGGAGGCGACGGGCTACTTCTCCCCGGGCATCCCGGTGCTCTACGTGGCGAGCGGGGCGAACTGGCCGGATGCGCTGAGCGCCGGCCCGGCCGCCGCCGCCCTCGGAGGCGCGCTCCTGCTCACCGATCCCGACCGCCTGCCGCGGGTCGTCTCCGACGAGATCCGCCGCCTCCGCCCGGAGCGGGTCGTGGTCGTCGGCAGCGAGCTGAGCGTGAGCCCCGGGGTCCTGTCCGCGATCCGCTCGATCGTCGGCGGCACCGAGCGCATCGGCGGGACGGACCGCTACGACACCTCCCGCCGGATCGTCGCGGACGCCTTCGGCACCGGCCCCTACTCGAACATGTTCGTCGCGACCGGCACGAACTTCCCTGACGCCCTGTCGGCCGCGCCCATCGCCGGCTGGCGTGCGCAGCCCGTGCTGCTGGTCGACGGTGCGACCTCGGGCGCCGACTCCGCGACCGCGACCGCGGTGCGCGATCTGGCGCCGGAGCACGTGGAGTTCCTCGGCGGCGACCCCTCGATCCGGGACGCGTACGTGGCGGACTTCGAGCGTCGCGGCCTCGCCCCCTCGGTCTCGAGGATCGCCGGCCGCGACCGCTACGAGACCAGCGTCGAGCTGAACAGCGCCTACCCCCAGTCGCTGCTGCAGGACAGCGTCTTCCTCGCCGCGGGGTCCTCCTTCGCCGACGCCCTCTCGGGAGCGACGACGGCGGCGGCCCTGGGCTCGTCCGTGCTGCTGACCGAGCGCGACTGCGTGCACGACTCGACGCTGCGCTTCCTGGCCTCCAACTCGAAGAACTACGCGTTCCTGCTCGGCGGGGAGCCGACGCTCACCGAGGACGTGGCGAACCTCCGCAACTGCGAGTACGACTTCTGACGACGCGTGATCCCGGGGTCCGGGGCTAGGGTGCGAGCATGCCCACGAGCGATGAGACCTGGACCCTGGCCGAGCACGACGTACCGGTGTACCGCAGCGGTGAGGGCGGCCGGGCGCTGATCCTGATCCACGAGGTCTGGGGGGTCGACGGGCACATCCGCTCGGTCGCCGACCGCTACGCGGCCGAGGGCTACAGCGTCGTCGCCCCCGAGCTCCTGGCCGACAGCGGCCTGCTCGAGCAGCTCGACGAGGAGCAGCGCGCCGACTACGACCACCCGGTGCGGCGCCTGCCGCGCCAGGTCGAGCTGCGCACCTTCTTCGCCCCCGTCTTCACTCCGGAGCACGCGACGCGCACCGTCGCGATCCTCCGCGCCCTCGTCGAGCGGCTCCTTCGCCAGGAGGGCGCGACCAGCGTCTCCGTCACCGGGTTCTGCTACGGCGGCACCTTCTCGTGGGCGCTCGCGCTGGCCGAGCCGCGGCTGGCGGCGGCCGTGCCGTTCTACGGGCACGTCACCGCGTCCGCCGAGGAGCTCGGCGCGCTGCAGGTGCCGGTGCTGGCGTTCCTGGGCGATCAGGACGCTCCCCTCGTCGAGCAGGTGCCGCGCATCCGCGAGGCGACCGAGGGCAAGGACGTCGAGGTCATCGTCTACCCGGGAGCGGGCCACGCCTTCTTCAACGACGCGAACGAGCAGACCTACCAGGCCGTGGCGGCGACCGACGCCTGGCCGCGGGCGCTCGCGTTCCTCGGAGCGCACGCGGGCTGAGCGGGCCCTCGACGGACGGCGCCCGGCTCCGCGGCGCTGAGCTCGCCGACGGCCGGCGTCAGCGCGGTCGGACCGGCAGCCAGCCCCGCCGAGACGCGAGCACGCCCGCCTGGAAGCGGCTCTCGGCGCCGAGCAGCTCGAAGAGACCGGCGATGTGCCGACGGCAGGTGCGCACGCTGAGGTCCAGCCGTGCCGCGAGCGCCTCGTCGGTGAGCCCGGCGGCGAGGCCCTGCAGGATCGACCGCTGCACCGCGGAGAGGGAGGGCTCCTC
>NZ_PSVI01000010.1:0-79469 GCF_002931415.1 Rathayibacter sp. AY1E8 | reverse complement strand
CGAAGCCGACCGTGACGGTGAGGGACGCGGCGTCGAGCCCGAGCGCCTCTCCGGTGTCCTCCGGGGGAGCCGTGTCCGGCCCGTCCACCGCGCCGTTCTCGCCGACCTCGAGGCCCTGGGTCATCCGGGAGGCGGCGAGCGTCCAGTCCTTCAGGAGCTCGACGAGGTCCTCGCGCGTGGTGCCCGCGGCGAGGTCGAACGCGGCGAAGTGCAGCCGGTCCTGCGCGGCGGTGGTGATGCCCGCCTGGTTCGCGCCGAAGAACGGCACGGTGCGCGGGGCGGAGGAGGCTGTCGCGCTCGCGGACGATGTGACGGCCACCGTGCCGCCCACTCCGGCGGCCAGCCCGGCCGTCCCCGCCGAGACGAGGCCGAGCAGCCCGCGCCGCGAGAGGCGGCGGGGTTCGTCGGCGGGCTGCTCGGACTCCGTCGGCCGGGCTCCCTCGTGCTGCTCGGCGTCCACTATGCGGTCGGCTCCTCGACGCCCAGCACCGTGTGGGTCAGCTGCGAGAGCGGCTCGGAGAGAGCGTTGACCGCGTCCGAGAGCTCCTTCTTCTGCTCCGCGGTGAGAGTGGAGTACGCGGCGAAGCCGGAGTCGATCGAGCCGTACTGCGCGAGCAGAGCGTCGAGCTCGGAGAACCGCTGCGTGATCCGTCCGGTGAGGTCGGCGCCCTCGTCGCCGCTGGCGGTCGCGATCGGCTCGACGTTGCCGAACGCCACCTCCGCGCCCTGGACGTTCGCGGCGAAGTCGGTGAGGTCAGTGCTCGACCACCAGTCCTCCTCGCCCGTGATCTTGCCGGCCGCGACCTCGTCGAGCAGGCCGATGGCGCCGTTCGAGATGTCGCCCACCGAGACGGTGAAGCCGGACGCGTTCACGAGGTCGGCCAGGCTCTGCACGTCGTCGACGAGGCCCTGGCCGAACTGGGCGCGCTGCTCGGGGGTGGAGGGCGCCCAGTCGAGGAGCGCGCTCGTGCCGTCGGAGTTGAGGGCACCCTCCGCGGGGGCCCACAGGTCCTTCTCGATGCGGTGGAAGCCGGTCCAGTCCAGGCCCTCGGCGACGGCGTCGACCTCGCGGTAGTCGATGCGCGGGTCGAGGTCGCCGAACGCCTCCGCGGTCGGCTCGATCCGTTCGTAGAAGACGCGGGTCGACGCGAAGAGGCCGCGCGCCTTCTCGTCGTCGCCTGCCTCGTAGGCCTGCGCGAACTCGGCGACCGCGGGGAGCAGCTCGCCCACCTGCGACTTCACGTACGCCACGTAGTTGGTGACCGCCGCCTCCGTCGCCGCCTTCTCGTCCGCCGACTGCGCGGTGGCCTCACCGGTCACGGTGAACTCGCTCAGCCCGACCGGGGCGCCGACCTGCTGGAACTTGCAGGCGGTGTAGTAGGTGCCCGGCTCGAGCTGAGCGACGTAGGAGACGCTCTGACCCGGGGTCACGTTCTCCTTCTCGCCCACGATCCGCAGCTTGTCCTCGGCCAGGATCTCGAACTCGTTGACGTCCGAGCCGCCGTTGGTCAGTGAGAACGTCACCGCTCCCGCCTCGGCGGTCGCCGTCGACACCTCGCAGGCGTCGTCCCTGATCGCGACGTCGAGCGCGGCGGAGGAGGAGGACGCGGGGGTGTTCGGCACGCAGCCCGTGAGGATCAGCGCCAGGGCGCCGGCTCCGGCGAGGCCGAGGGTGACGCGGGGGAGGGTGGGACGAGCGCGCGAGGACATGCTTCTCCTGGATCGGGGCGAGTGCGCCGGCGGTGCCGGAGCGGGTCAGACGGAGGTGGGAGCGGGAGCGGCGACCGGGGCCGCGCTGCCCCGTCGCGGGCCGCGCAGGCGGACCTGGCGGACGAACAGGGCACCGACGACGACGAGGTAGAGCAGCCAGGCGGCGAACTGCAGAGCGGTCGGCTCGGGCGTGTAGTTGAAGAGGCCGCCGACCACCGCGGT
Source organism: Rathayibacter sp. AY1E8 (assembly GCF_002931415.1). Taxonomy (NCBI): domain Bacteria; kingdom Bacillati; phylum Actinomycetota; class Actinomycetes; order Micrococcales; family Microbacteriaceae; genus Rathayibacter; species Rathayibacter sp. AY1E8. Next base: position 77,537 of record NZ_PSVI01000010.1, on the reverse strand, counting down.
CACGGGCGGCGGGAGGATCGGGCCGAGCGAGAACAGCGGGGTGCCCCAGCCGGGCAGGAGCGACGCCTCCTGCAGGTCGCCGACGCCGTAGGAGAGGACGCCGGCCGCGACGAGGATGAGGAAGCCGCCCGTCCAGGTGAAGAAGCGCCCGAGGTCGATCCGGACGAAGCCCCGGAAGATCAGGTACGCGATGACGACCGAGCTGAGGATGCCCAGCAGCGCGCCGACCGTGCCGACCCACGCGCTGGATCCCGACCCCGCACTGCTCGAGGACACGCTCGCCCAGACGAAGAGCGCCGTCTCGATGCCCTCGCGGCCGACGCTGATGAAGCCGAGGACCACGATGCCGAGGGCCGAACCCGCGACGGCGCCGTCGAGCCGGGACTCGAGGTCGCCCTTGAGGCTGCGGGCGTTCGCGCCCATCCAGAAGATCATCCAGGTGACCAGGCCGACCGCGAGGATCGAGAGGCCGCCGCCGATGAGCTCCTGAGCCTGGAACGACAGGGTCGAGGGGCCCCAGGTGAGGATCGCACCGGTGACGAGCGAGATCGCGATCGCGGCGGCGATGCCGGTCCAGAGCCGCGGCAGCACGTCGCGCCGGCCGAGCTTGGTCAGGTAGGCCACGAGGATGCCGACCACGAGGCCGGCTTCGAGGCCTTCGCGGAGGCCGATGAGGTAGTTTGCGAGCACGCGTGTTCTCTTGGTCGATGGTGGACGAGGAGGGGGCGACTCCCGCCCCGAGTCGATCCGGTCGGCGGGGCTCCGTTGTTCGGTAAGCCTTGCCTAACCCGAGTCGACTGTAGTCCGCTGCCCGGTCGCTGTCCAGAAGCGCCCGCAGCGGAGGCCGCGCAGGACGAGAGGCGGAGAGTGGACGCGGGCCGGGACGCAGCAGCGGAGCGGGTGGTGGCGGTGCACGCCCACCCCGACGACGAGACGATCACCATGGGCGGGACCCTGGCGCGGCTGGTGGCGCAGGGCGCCTCCGTCACCGTCGTCACCGCCACGCGGGGCGAGTGCGGCGAGGTCATCCCCGAGGACCTCGCTCCGCTCGAGGGCTCGGCCGAGCTGGCCGCGCACCGGACGACCGAGCTCGTCGTCGCCCTGACGGCCCTCGGCGTCGCCGACCACCGCTTCCTCGGCGAGGCCGGCGCCCGCGCACCCGGCCTCGCTCCGCGCGTCTACCGGGACTCCGGCATGCAGTGGGGGCCCGGCCGCGTCCCGGTGCCGCTCGAGCCGGTGCATCCCGCGTCCTTCACCGCCGCGCCCGAGGACGAGGAGGTGGCGGATCTCGTCGCCGTCCTCCGGCAGGTCGACGCGGGCGTCGTGCTGTCCTACGACGCGGGCGGCGGCTACGGCCACCCGGACCACGTCCGCACCGCCCGGGTCGCCGAGCGCGCCGCCGAGCTGCTGGGCCTGCGCTTCCTCGCCGTCCTCCCCGACGCGGCCCCGCCCCTCCCCGGGGACGTCGTGATCGAGCTGTCCGCCGAGGACCACGCCCGCAAGCGCGCGGCCCTCGAGGCGCACGCGACGCAGCTGGTGGTCGAGGGCGACGAGGCCCGGCTCTCGAGCGGTCCGCCGTTCCCCATCGGCCGCATCGAGCGCTTCCGCCCGGTCGCGCAGGCGGGGCGTCCGGCGCCGCTGCCGGAGGAGCGTCCGACGCTGGGATCGCGGGTGCTGTCGGGCGTCGCCGGAGTCCTGGTCGGCGCGGTGGTCGGAGCGATCACGACCGTCGCCCATCAGAGCACCGTGTCGGTCGGCGGTGTCGTCCTCCCGGTCGGCCTCGCCGCCTCCCTCGCCGGCGTGCTGCTGCTCCTGCTCGGGCTGCGCCTCGTGCTCATCGACCGGTTCGTCGCGTTCTGCACCGCGATGGGCCTGCTCGGGATGATCGGGCTGCTCGCCCTGCGCAGCACGGGCGGATCCGTCCTCGTCCCGGCGAACGGCCTCGGCGTGGCCTGGACCTTCCTCCCCGCCCTCATCGCCCTCGTCGTGATCGCCTGGCCGCGGCTGCGGGCGGCCGCTCCCGCCGCCGCCCCGCGGCCGGCGGACGCCGACGCCCCGTCGGCCCCCGTACGATAGAGACACTGTTCGAAGGGACCTGGAGCACCGTGACCTACGTGATCGCACTTCCGTGCGTCGATGTCAAAGACCGCGCCTGCATCGACGAGTGCCCGGTCGACTGCATCTACGAAGGCGAGCGCTCGCTCTACATCCACCCGGACGAGTGCGTGGACTGCGGTGCCTGCGAGCCGGTCTGCCCCGTCGAGGCGATCTACTACGAGGACGACCTCCCCGAGGAGTGGTCCGACTACTACAAGGCCAACGTCGAGTTCTTCGACGAGATCGGCTCCCCGGGTGGAGCCGCCAAGGTCGGCGTGATCGCGAAGGACCACCCGGTCATCGCGGCGCTGCCTCCGCAGAGCCACTGAGGCCGCTCCCGTGGCCCTCGGCGCGCTGCCCGACTACCCCTGGGACCTGATGGCGCCCTTCGCCCGCACGGCGGCGGAGCACCCCGGCGGGATCGTCGACCTGTCGATCGGCTCGCCGGTGGACCCGACGCCCGCCCCGATCGGCGACGCGCTCGCCCGCGCGACGGACTCGCACGCGTACCCCACGACTGTGGGCACCCCCGCTCTGCGCGAGGCGATCGCCGCCTGGTACGCGCGGCGGCGCGGAGTCGAGGGCCTCGGGATCGACGAGGTCCTGCCGACGATCGGCTCCAAGGAGCTCGTCGCCTGGCTGCCCTTCCTCCTCGGACTCGGGGAGGGGGACGTGGTCGTGCATCCGCGCGCCGCCTACCCGACGTACGCGATGGGCGCGGCGATCGCCGGCGCCGAGGCGCTCGCCTCCGACGACCCGGCCGAATGGCCCGCGACGACCCGCCTGGTCTGGCTCAACTCTCCCGGCAACCCCGATGGCGCCGTGCTCGACGTGCCCGCCCTGCAGCGCGCCGTCGCGCGTGCCCGTGAGCTGGGGGCCGTGATCTCGGGGGACGAGTGCTACGCCGAGCTCGGCTGGGACGGCCGCTGGGCCGACGAGCCGATCCCGAGCGTCCTCGACCCGCGCGTGGTGGGCGAGGACCGCACCGGGGTCCTCGGCGTCTACTCGCTGAGCAAGCAGTCGAACCTCGCCGGCTACCGCGCCGCCTTCGTCGCCGGGGACGCGGCCCTGATCGCGCGCCTGGTGACCGTCCGCAAGCACGCGGGCATGATCGTGCCCGGTCCGCTGCAGGAGGCGATGATCGTCGCCCTCGCCGACGACGAGCACGTCGCCGCGCAGAAGGAGCGCTACCGCTCCCGCCGCGACCGCCTCCGGCCCGCCCTCGAGTCCGCGGGCTTCCGGATCGACCGCAGCGAGGCCGGCCTCTACCTGTGGGCGACCGAGGGCCGCGCGGCCTGGGAGTCCATCGACCGGCTCGCCCGCCTCGGCGTCCTCGCGGGCCCCGGCGTCTTCTACGGGGAGGGCTTCCCCGAGCACGTGCGCCTCTCGCTGACGGCCTCCGACGAGCGGATCGACGCGGCCGTCGAGCGCCTGTCCGGCGGCCTCTGAGGCGCTCGACCCGGCCGATCCTGGCGGGTTCCGACAAGGCCCCGGCCCCAGCGCTGGGCGATGTCACAGTGCCCCCGCTTTGCCCATAGGCTGTATGTGGTTCGGTCGACGTCGCCTCGCGAGGCCCCGGCTGCACCACGATCCAGACCCGGCGCCGCCCGCTCCGCGCGAGCGCTTCCGGGGTGCGACCGCGACGACCTGGGAGGCGTTGTGACCGAATCCGGCACGCAGAGCGACGGAACCGCGACGGTGGGCTCCACGGAGCCCGCGACCGGGAGCGCCACGACGCCGCCTCCCGCGCCGGCGGAGCAGGAGCTCCCCGAGAAGGTCACGCTCACCTTCGGCGACCGCACCGCGGACTTCCCGGTCCTGCGCAGCGTCGACGGCTCCTCGAGCATCGACTTCTCGACCCTGTCGAAGCAGACCGGCTTCATGTCGCTCGACTACGGCTTCGTGAACACGGCGGCGACCAAGTCGCAGATCACCTACATCGACGGCGACCAGGGGATCCTCCGCTACCGCGGCTACCCGATCGAGGAGGTGGCCACCAACGCGACCTACCTCGAGGTGGCCTGGCTCCTCATCTACGGCGAGCTGCCGACGGCCGACGAGCTCGCGGGCTTCGACGAGCGCATCCGCCGCCACACGCTCCTCCACGAGGACCTCAAGCGCTTCTTCGACGCGCTCCCGCACAGCGCGCACCCCATGTCGGTGCTCTCGGCCGGGGTCTCGGCCCTGTCGACGTACTACGAGGACAGCTCCAACCCGAAGGATCCGGAGGCGGTGGAGCTCACCACGATCCGCCTCCTGGCGAAGCTGCCCGTGATGGCGGCGTACGCCCACAAGAAGGCGATCGGCCAGGCGTTCCTCTACCCGGACAACTCGCTGAGCTTCGTCGACAACTTCCTCCGCCTCAACTTCGGCACGATGGCCGAGCAGTACCAGGTCGACCCGGTGCTCTCGAAGGCGCTCGACCGCCTCCTGATCCTCCACGAGGACCACGAGCAGAACGCGTCGACGTCGACCGTCCGCCTCGTCGGCTCCACCGAGGCGAACCTCTACGCCTCCGTCTCGGCCGGCATCAACGCCCTGTTCGGCCCTCTGCACGGCGGAGCGAACGAGGCGGTGCTCACCATGCTCGGCCGGATCCGCGAGTCGGGCGAGAGCGTGTCGACGTTCGTCGAGCGGGTGAAGAACAAGGAGGAGGGCGTGCGCCTGATGGGCTTCGGCCACCGGGTGTACAAGAACTACGACCCGCGCGCGAAGCTGGTCAAGGAGAGCGCCTCCGAGGTCCTGCAGGCCCTCGGCGTGAAGGACCCGCTGCTCGACATCGCGATGGAGCTCGAGGCCCTCGCTCTCGAGGACGACTACTTCAAGGAGCGGCGTCTCTACCCGAACGTCGACTTCTACACGGGCGTCATCTACAAGGCGATGGGCTTCCCGACCCGGATGTTCACCGTGCTCTTCGCGATCGGCCGCCTGCCCGGCTGGATCGCCCACTGGCGCGAGATGAACACCGACAAGCAGACCAAGATCGGCCGCCCGCAGCAGCTCTACATGGGCTCGCCCGAGCGCCACTGGCCGACCGACCGCTGACCGGTCCCCGAGAGCCCGTCCCCGCCGGGGGCGGGCTCTCGCTGTGCGGCGCACCCGCCTCTCATCAGCCGTCCGAGGCTCGCACCTCTTCTCCGAGGCGGGACGCAGAGCGGTGTGGTCGCCGCGGACTCGATCAGCACGGTTCGTCCCGGGGTGCCGCCTGCTGGGCCCGGCGGCGCGGGACGCCCGTCCTCAGGCGTGCAGGGCGGCGTTCAGCTCGATGCCGGCGCCGGTGCGGGGGAGGACCTCGACAGCTCCGGTGAGTGAGTTGCGGCGGAAGAGCAGGTTCGGCACGCCCGAGAGCTGCACGGCCTTCACGGTCTGCGGGGCGCCGTCGGCGCGCGGCGCTCCGCCGACCACGACGACCTTGGTGCCGGCGGTCACGTAGAGGCCGGCCTCGACGACGGTGTCGTCGCCGAGGGAGATGCCGATGCCCGAGTTCGCACCCAGCAGCGCCCGCGCGCCGATCGAGACGCGCTGCACTCCTCCGCCCGAGAGGGTGCCCATGATGGAGGCGCCGCCGCCGATGTCCGAGCCGTCGCCGACCACGACGCCCTGCGAGATGCGCCCCTCGACCATCGAGCTGCCGAGAGTCCCGGCGTTGAAGTTGACGAAGCCCTCGTGCATCACCGTCGTGCCGGGTGCCAGGTGCGCGCCGAGGCGGACGCGCGAGGTGTCTGCGATGCGCACCTTCGCGGGGGTGACGTAGTCGGTCAGCCGCGGGAACTTGTCGATGCCGGTGGCCTGGATGCCGTGGCGCCGGAGCGAGGGCCGCAGGCGGGTGAACGACTCCGGCGAGACCGGACCGGCGTTCGTCCACACCACGTTCGGCAGGTGGGCGAAGACGCCGTCGAGGTTCACCTCGTTCGGGCGGATCAGGAGGTGCGAGAGCAGGTGCAGCCGCAGGTAGGCGTCGGACGTGGAGGCGGGCGGCGCCTGCACGTCGATCTGCAGCGTGACCACGTCGATGCGGACCTCGCGGCGAGGATCCTCGCCGGCCTGCTCCTCGAACTCCGCCGGCACGATCCAGGGGTCGCGGCCGGCCGGGATGGTGCCGAGGCGCGGCTCCGGGAACCAGGTGTCGAGGACGGTGCCGTCGACGGCCACGGTGGCGAGCCCGTAGCCCCAGGCGGAGGCGGGCGCGGAGGAGTCTGCGGAGTGCTCGAGGGTCATGCCGATCAGGGTAGCGCGGAGCGTCCGGCCGCTACCCTGGGGCGCATGGCCGATCCGACCACCGCCCCTCCGCTCGATCTGCGCACCGATCCGGTCGCTCTGACGCGGATCCTCTGCGACATCCCGTCCGTCTCGGGCGACGAGCTCGAGATCGCGGACGCGGTGCAGTGGGCGCTCGAGCAGTACGACCACCTCGAGGTCATCCGCGACGGCCACACCGTCGTGGCGCGGACGAACCTCGGCCTCGCCCAGCGCGTCGTGATCGCCGGGCACCTCGACACGGTGCCGGTCAACGGCAACCTGCCCGTCGTCGCCGAGACGATCGACGGCGTCGAGCACCTGGTCGGCCGCGGGACCGTCGACATGAAGGCCGGAGTGGCGGTGCAGCTCGTCCTCGCCGCCGAGCTCTCCGATCCGGCCGTCGACATCACCTGGATGTGGTACGACAACGAGGAGGTCGCAGCGGACCTCAACGGCCTCGGCCGTCTCTCCCGGCACCGCCCCGACCTCTTCTCCGCCGACTTCGCCGTGCTCGGCGAGCCGACGAGCGGAGCAGTGGAGGGCGGCTGCAACGGGACGCTCCGGGTCGACGTGGTCACCCGCGGCGTCCGCGCCCACTCCGCCCGCAGCTGGGTCGGCGAGAACGCGATCCACGCGGCGGCGCCGATCCTCGACCGCCTCGCCGCCTACGTGCCGCGCGAGGTCGAGGTCGAGGGCCTCGTGTACCGCGAGGGCGTCAACGCCGTGCGCGTCACCGGCGGGGTCGCGGGCAACGTGATCCCGGACCTCTGCACGGTGCAGGTCAACTACCGCTTCGCCCCCGACCGGTCCGGGGAGGAGGCGCTCGCCCACCTCGAGGAGCTCTTCGAGGGGTTCGAGGTGACGGTGGACGATCTGGCCGAGGGCGCCCGCCCGGGGCTGGACGCACCTCTGGCCCAGGCCTTCCTCGCGGCCGTCGGAGCCGAGGCGAAGCCCAAGTACGGCTGGACCGACGTCGCGCGGTTCTCCGCCATGGGCATCCCGGCTGTCAACTACGGACCGGGCGACCCGCTCCGGGCCCACGCCGACGACGAGCGCGTGGCGGTGCGCGAGATCACCGAGTGCGCCGAGGGCCTCCGCCGCTGGCTGACCGCGTCCTCGTGAGCGCGAGCGCCACGGCCGTCCCCGTCCGACTCCGCCTCCGCCTGCGCCTGGTCCCGTGGTGGGCGCGGGTCCTCCTGGTGTACATCGCGACCCGCGTGGTCACGACGGTGATCCTGTTGCAGTTCGCCGCGCACCAGCTCGCGAACCCGTGGACCGGACCCTCCCCGTCCTACTCGGCCTTCGCGTCGATGTGGGACGGCCGCTGGTACGAGATCATCGCGGCCACCGGGTACCCCGGCTTCCTGCCGATCACGCAGGACGGCCATGTGGGGGAGAACGCCTGGGCCTTCATGCCGCTCTACCCGGGCGTCGTGAAGGCGCTGATGGCGCTCACCGGCCTCACCTGGGCTCCGGCCGCCGTGACCGTCTCCGTCCTGTGCGGAGCCGGAGCCTGCCTCGTCCTGTACCGCCTCTTCCGGCACTCCCTCGGCGAGTCGCAGTCGCTGACGGCGGTGCTGCTGTTCTGCGTGGCGCCGACCTCGCCGCTGATGCAGCTCGCCTACGCGGAGTCGATGGCGATGCTGCTGACCGCGGTCACGCTCCTCCTCCTGGTGCGGCGGCGCTGGCTCGCGGTCGTGCCCGTCGTGCTGCTGCTGGGCCTGACGCGGCCGAGCGGGCTCGCCTTCGCCGCCGCGCTCGGCCTGTACGTCGTCTACCGGTTCGTCCGGCGCCGCACGGAGCCGTTCCCGCGGTCGGAGTGGCTGCCGGCCGTGGGCCTGACGGCGTGGGGGCTCGTGGTCGGCTTCCTCTGGCCCGCCGTGGCGTGGGCCGTCACCGGGTCGATGACCGCGTACACCGACACCGAGCTGGCGTGGCGTGCGGTCTACATCGGCTACCAGGAGCTGCTCCCGCTGACCCCGTGGTTCCAGGGCGGCGCCTGGTGGGGCTCGTGGTGGTTCGGTGCTCCGGCCGTCGGCGTCGTGCTGGTGGTGCTCCTGCTGGCGGCGTTCGTCGGGATCCTCGCCGCACCGTGGACACGGCGGCTCGATCTCTTCAGCCGGGCCTGGGTCGCCGGGTACGGCGTCTACCTGCTGGCGTTCTTCTTCCCGCAGTCGAGCACCTTCCGGCTGCTGGGCCCGATGTTCCCGCTCGTCGGAGCGCTGGCGGTGCCGCGCTCGCCGGTCTTCCGCGTCGCGCTGGTCCTGCTCGGGATCGGCGGCCAGATCGTCTGGATCTCGATCTGCTGGGCCGTCGCCGGATCGGACTGGACTCCGCCGTGATCGTGCCGCGCGCCCGCCCGGCGCGGTGCTCCTCCGGGGACTCCCGACTCCCGCACGGGTATGCTCGTCGGAATGTCTCCCCTCACGCCAGCCGGTGAGCCGCGACACGCGTCGCCCCTCCTCCGGCCGACCCGCCGGCGAGCCGCGGCGACACCCGCCCGCTCCCCGCTGACGACCGCCTCCGCCTCCTCGACGGACCGCGGGCCTCTCGCGTGAGCGCCACCGCGATCGCGCCGGAGACGGAGGACGCCTCTCCGTCCCGCTCCCGCTGGGGTCTGCTCCGGAGGATCCCGTGGTGGATCCAGGTGCTCCTGGTCTTCGCCGTGTCCCGCGTCGTCACGACCGTGATCATGCTCCGTGTCGGCGCCGTGCGTCAGGGCGTCGAGTGGACGGGACTCCGCGACACCTACGTCCGATTCGCGACGACGTGGGACGGCGGCTGGTACGAGCGGATCGGGATGACGGGGTACCCGTCGGTCCTGCCGCTCTCGCCGTCCGGAGCCGTGGAGCAGAACCCCTGGGCGTTCATGCCCGTCTACCCGTTCACCGTCCGCGGCCTGATGAACATCACCGGGCTCGACTGGGCGAACGCGGCGGTGCTCGTCGCCCTGGTCTGCAGTGCAGCGGCGTGCCTGGTGATCTACCGGCTGTTCCGCGTCTCGCTCAGCGAGGGCCAGGCGCTGATGGGGATCGTCTTCTTCTGCGTCGCTCCGACGTCCCCGATCCTGCAGATCGGCTACGCGGAGTCCGGCGGCATCCTCCTGACGGCCGTGCTGCTCCTGCTGCTGGTGCGCCGGAAGTGGATCTGGACGTTCCCCGTCGTGCTGGTCGTGGGGCTCCTGCGCCCGAGCGGTCTCGCGATCGCGGCGATGACGGGCCTCTACTTCCTCTACCGCGTCTGGCGGCACGTGCGCGGCACCGAGCCGTTCGCCCGCCGGGAGTTCGCCTTCACGGTCTCCCTCACGGTCTGGTCCCTCGCGGTGGGGTTCGCCTGGCTGCTCATCGCCTGGGCCGTGACCGGCTCCTTCACCGCGTACACCGACACCGAGCTCGCCTGGCGCAGCGTCTTCATCGGCGAGGGCGAGCTCATCCCCTTCACCTCCTGGTTCGCCGGCGGGGGCTGGTGGGGAGGCCTCTGGTTCGGCTCGCCGATCACGGGCATGGGCATCACCGTCGTGGTGGTGCTCGGATTCCTGGCGATCCTGTTCTCGCGGGCCACGCGCAGCCTCGACGTCTTCTCGCGGCTCTGGGTCGGCGGCTACGCGATCTACCTCTTCGCGTTCTTCTACCCGCAGTCGAGCACGTTCCGCATCCTGATGCCGATGTTCCCGCTGGCCGGGGCGCTCGCGGTGCCGCGGTCGACCCTCCTGAGGGTGTTCGTGGTGACCGCATCGATCGTCGGGCAGATCGTCTGGGTGCTGCTGTGCTGGGTGTTCACCCCGGGCGACTGGTCCCCGCCGTGATCGGCTGACGCCCGACTTCCGGGCGCGGTTCGGAACACCCCCGCGGATGCACGATAATAGGGGGATACGTCACGAAAGGGGAACTCTATGGCGGCCATGAAGCCGAGGACCGGAGACGGACCGATGGAGGCTGTTAAGGAGGGCCGACTCATCGTCGTGCGCGTTCCGCTCGAAGGAGGCGGACGCCTCGTCGTCTCGGTCAACGATGCAGAGGCGAAAGAGCTGCACGACGCGCTCGCGTCGGTGGTGTCTCCCGCCTGATCCGCACCGTCGTGAACGCCCGTCGCACACCGTGCGGCGGGCGTTCCGTCTTTCCTCGGTCGGCCGCGCTCGTCAGGCGCGGCGCTTGTTGGCCTGCAGCAGGCCGTCGCCGATCGGCGAGAGCACGCTGACCACGGCGGGGGAGGCGCAGACCTCGGCCACCAGCGTGCGGAACGCCGTCGCGATCTCGTCGCGCTGCGCGGGGTTGGCCACGCGTCCGCGCCAGAGCGCGTGGGGGACGAGGACCGTCCCGCCCGGACGGACGAGCCGCAGCGCGTGCTCGACGTTCTCGATGACCTGCAGCGGATCGCCGTCGACGAAGACGATGTCGTAGGAGTTCTCGTTCATCCGGGGCAGCACCTCGAGGGCGCGGCCCGGGATGAGCCGCAGCCGGTTGGGCGAGATGCCCGCCTCGTGGAACTGGGCGCGCGCGTGCTGCTGGTGCACGGCCTCGGAGTCGATCGAGGTGAGCATCGCCTCGGGGGCGCCGTCGAGCAGCCACAGGCCGCTCACTCCGGTGCCGGTGCCGATCTCGATGATGGAGGTCGCGCGCGCCGCGGCGGCGACCAGCGCGGCCTGCGCTCCGATCGAGGGGGAGACGGCGTCGATGCCCAGCTCGACCGAGAGCCGGCGGGCCGAGGCGATGGCCTCCGACTCGACGACCGCGTCCTCGGCGTACTTCCAGTTGGCATCCTTGTCGGACACGGGGGCGCTCCTCTGATCGGTGCACCGAGCGGATCGCGCCCGGGCATCGTCAGGGTACGGTGGCGCGCGGGCTCCGCGAGGGAGGCGCGGCGGGTTAGTGTTGTCCTCGTGTTCGGTCTGACGTTCGACAAGCTCCTCATCATCGGGGTCATCGCTGTCTTCGTGCTGGGTCCCGACCGCCTCCCGCACTACGCCGCCCAGCTCGGGCAGCTCGTGCGCAAGGTGCGCGGATTCGCCACGCAGGCCCGGGAGCGCGTCAAGGACGAGATGGGCGACGAGTTCAACGACGTCGACTGGAAGAAGCTCGACCCGCGCCAGTACGATCCCCGCCGCATCATCCGCGACGCCCTGCTCGAGGACGATCCGGCCCCCACCGTGAAGCCGCCCACCGCTGTCGCCGCTCCGGTCGTGCCGGGCGGCACCGGCTCCGCGCAGGACAGCTACTACACGACGATGCAGCGCTCCGTCTCGTCCGGCACGCTCTCGAGCGTCGCGCCGCCGCCGATCGACTCCGAGGCCACCTGAGCCCTGCTCCGCGAGGAGCGTCGGGCGGGCGTCTCGACCGACGCCGCCCGCACGAAGCCGCGCGGAGGCGTCAGCCGACGGCGAGCGGAAGACGACGGCCGGTCAGTCCCCGCGGCCGCGCGGCGAGCGTCGCCGCCAGGGCGTCGATCGCCCGGGCGGCAGGATCCTCCGGATCGCCGACGACGACGGGCACGCCCTCGTCGCCCCCCGCCCGCAGCGCGACGGAGATCGGCAGCGACGCGAGTAGCGGCACCTCGTCGCCCGTCGCAGTGAGCCGACGCGCGACCTCGGCCCCGCCTCCGCTGCCGAAGAGCTCCAGCACCGAGCCGTCGGGCTGCGGAAGCCCCGACATGTTCTCGACCACTCCGACGATGCGCTGGCCCGATTGGCGGGCGAGCGCGCCGCTGCGCTCGGCCACGTCGGCGGCCGCCGGCTGCGGGGTGGTGACGATGAGGACCTCCGCATGCGGGAGCAGCTGCCCGATGGAGATCGCCACATCCCCCGTGCCGGGAGGCAGGTCGAGCAGGAGCACGTCGAGGTCGCCGAAGTACACGTCGGTGAGGAACTGGGAGATCGTGCGGTGCAGCATGGGTCCGCGCCAGGAGACGGCCGCCCCCCGGGTGTCGCCCTCGAGGAACATCCCGATCGAGATGACCTTCACGCCGTGCGCCACCGGCGGCAGCATCAGTTCGCCGACGCGGGTGGGCCCCGCGACGCGCCCGTCGTGCATCAGGCCGAGCAGGCCGGGGATGGAGAAGCCGTGCACGTCGGCGTCCACGAGGCCGACCGCGAGACCCCGCTGAGCGAGGGCGACCGCGAGGTTGGCGGTGACGGTCGACTTGCCGACGCCGCCCTTGCCGCTGGTGACCGCGTACACGCGGGTGAGCGAGTCCGGGCCGAAGGGCATGCTCCGGCGGCCGCCCTGGAGGCGTTCGGTGAGGGCGGTGCGCTGCGCCGGCGTCATGACTCCGACCACGACGTCGACCGCCGTGACTCCGGGAGCCGAGGCCGCGGCCTCGCGCACGTCGCGCTCGATCGCGGAGGCGGCCGGGCAGCCGACGATGGTCAGCCGGATCGCGACGCGGACCGCTCCGTCGACGGCCGCCTCGACCGACTCGAGCATGTCGAGCTCGGTGATGGACTTCCGGATCTCCGGATCGACGACCCGGGCCAGCGCCGTCCTGACGGCGGTCTCGATGGCGGCGACGTCAGGCATCGCGCCGCTCGGGCTCCTGCGCCCGATCCTTCTCGAGCTCCTCGAGCAGGCCGCGCAGCTCCGAGCGGATGAAGTCCTTGCTCGCCATGTCGCGGATCGCCAGGCGCAGGGCCACGACCTCGCGCGCGAGGTACTCGGTGTCCGCGAGGTTGCGCTCGGCCCGCTGCCGGTCCTGCTCGATCTGCACGCGGTCGCGGTCGTCCTGTCGGTTCTGCGCGAGCAGCAGGAGCGGCGCGGCGTAGGAGGCCTGCAGCGAGAGGATCAGCGTCAGCACCGTGAAGCCGAGGGCCTGAGAGTCGAAGCGAGCGTCCGCGGGCCCGTAGGTGTTGAACATCAGCCAGAAGACGCAGAAGATCGTCATCCCGACCAGGAACCACGGCGTGCCCATGCCGCGGGCGAACGACTCGGTCAGGCGGCCGAAGCGGTCGCTGCTCGGGCGGTTCCGCCGCGAGAGGACGCGGGTGCGCAAGCCCTTGGGAGCGTCCAGGCGCCGGTCCTGCTTGGTGTCCCTAGCCACGCGCGCCCCTCCGTCCCCGTCGTGTCCTGCCTGTCGCCGCGGGTGCCGGCGGCACGAGCGGGACGCCCTGCGTCGCCGTCGTCACCGGCCTCCTCGGTTCGTCGTCGTCGCCGTGGCTGCGCCAGTCGTCGGGGAGGAGGTAGTCGAGGACGTCGTCGATGGTCACGACGCCGACGAGGCGGTGGGACGCGTCGACGACGGGCACCGAGACGAGGTTGTAGCTGGCCAGGATCCGGGCGACCTCGGCCGCCGAGGTCTCGGGCGTGATCGGGTCCATGCTCTGGTCGAGCAGGGTGCCGAGGCGCTCGTGCGGCGGGTAGCGGAGCATCCGCTGGAAGTGCACCATGCCGAGGAAGCGGCCGGTCGGCGGCTCGTAGGGCGGCAGTGTGACGCAGACGGCGGCGCCGAGGGCCGGGGCGAGCTCGTGGCGGCGGATGAGGGCGAGACCCTCGGCGACGGTCGCCTCGGAGGAGACGATGATCGGCTCCGTGGTCATCAGACCGCCGGCGGACTCCGGGGCGTAGGTGAGGAGCATGCGGACGTCGTCCGCCTCCTCGGGCTCCATCAGCTCCAGGAGCGCCTCGCCGCGCTCCTCCGAGAGCTGGGCGATCAGGTCGGCCGCGTCGTCCGGCTGCATCTGGTCGAGGACGTCGGCGGCGCGGTCGTCGTCGAGCCGGCCGAGGATCTCGACCTGCTCGCTCTCGGGCATCTCCTCGAGCACGTCCGCGAGGCGGTCGTCCGAGAGCTCGCCGGCGACCTCGAGCATCCGCTGCTGCGGCAGGTCGAGGAGCGTGCTGGCGAGGTCGGCGGGCTTGAGCTCGGAGAGGCTGGCGACGTACTGCTCGGCGGACTGCGCCTCGGTCGAGACGCTCTCGCGGACCTCGCGCCAGCCGGCGAAGGCGGTCGCGCCCTTGGCGAAGGGGGAGGGGCTGGTCTTGGGCCGGCGGACGAAGAGCTGCGCGAGCTCCCACTCGCCGGGAGCGGCCTCCTCGATCGCGACGTCCTCGACGACCGCGTCACCGGAGCCGTCCACGAAGCTCACCCGGCGGCCGAGGAGCTCGGCGATGACGCGGACCTCGCCGCCCCGCTGCTCGAAGCGGCGCACGTTGATGAGCCCGGTGGTGATGATCTGGCCGCTGCCGATGCTGGTGACCCGGCCGATCGACACGAAGACGCGACGGCGCCCGGGGATCTCGACCACCAGGCCGACCACCCGCGGGGCGTCGTTCTGCCGGTAGACCAGGAGCACGTCGCGGACCTTGCCGACGCGATCGCCGGCCGGGTCGAAGACACTGCATCCGGCCAAGCGCGCGACGAAGACTCTGGCGGAACTCACGGCTACAAACCTAGTCCCGTGCAGCCGGGCGGACGCCGAGCGTTCCCGGCTCGCCCTCGGCCGGTTCTCCGAATCCGTTCAGAGACCTTCAAGTGGCCTGTGCGATTCTGTCCGGGTGACTCAGCAGACGCCGTTCAGCGGCCGAGGGCCGGCCTTCCCCACGATCCCGCGCGGGGAGATCCTCGCCACGTTCGACACGTATCAGGAGGCGCAGGCCGCCGTCGACGTGCTCGCCCGCGCCGACTTCCCGGTGCGCCAGCTCGCCATCATCGGCAACGAGCTCAAGAGCGTCGAGCGGGTGACCGGCAAGCTCACCTGGGGCCGCGTCGCCCTCGCCGGAGCGGCCTCCGGCGCCTGGCTCGGTGTCTTCCTGGGCCTCCTGCTCATCATCTTCTCGCCGACGACGGAGTTCTCCTTCCTCATCGCGGCGGTCCTCCTCGGCGCCGGCTTCGGGATGCTCTTCGGGCTCGCCTCCTACGCCGTGAACCGCCGCCGTCGCGACTTCACCTCGACCATGCAGGTGATCGCGACAAGCTACTCCGTGCTCGTGGACCCCGAGGTGGTCAACCGCGCGCGCAACCTGCTCGACGGCGGCACCTCCCCGGCGGAGGCGCCGCAGACGGCCTGGGCTCCGCCGCCCGCCGCGGTCGGCGACCCACAGCCGCAGCCCGTCCGCCCCGAGGACGACCCGCGCTGACGATCCTCCGCGAAGGCCCCCGGTCCGCCGGGGGCCTTATTCGTTCCCGGGGCGGGGCGGGGCGGCTCAGGCGGAGCCGACGGGCGGGAGGACGATGTCGACCGCGAGACCCCGGGGGGAGCGGTTGACCAGGGCGACCGTCCCGCCGGCCGAGAGCACGGTGGTGTGCACCAGGGCCAGCCCCAGACCGCTGCCGCCGGAGGCGAGGGTCCGGGAGTCGTCCGGGCGGGAGAAGCGGTCGAAGGCGACCGGGATGAAGGCGTCGGGCATCCCCGGTCCGTCGTCCGAGACGCTGAGCATCAGGCGCCCGTCCGACTGCGAGAGGGAGGCGACGATCATGCCGCCGCCGTTCATCGCCTGGATCGCGTTCCTCACGAGGTTGTCGATCACCCGGCCGAAGTCCTGGGACGCGACCGCGTAGAGCCGCGCCGGTTCGCGCTCGTCGATCTCGTAGTCGATCTCCACCCCCGACTCCGAGGCGAGCAGGCGGGTGCGGTCGACGGCGCCCACCAGCTCGTCGACGAGCTCCGCGAAGGGAGCGGTCGGGCGGACGGTGCGGCTCTCGATGCGCGAGATGTCGAGCAGGGCGGACGCGAGGCGCACGAGCCGGTCGACGCTCTTCTGCGCGTCGAGGATGACCCGGTCGACCGCGACCGGGTCGTCGACGCGATGGTGGGCGATCTCGAGCTGCGCGGAGAGCGCGGCGAGGGGAGTGCGGAGCTCGTGGCTCGCATCCGACACCATCTGCTTCTCCCGGGCCAGCGACGCGGTCTGCTTGGTCAGGAACGCGTTCAGCGTCACCGCGAGCTCGTCGATCTCGTCGCGCGTGCCGACGACCGGGAGCTGGTCGCCCTGCCCGGGCTCGGCGGCGATCTGATCCGCGCGCGCCCGCATCCGGCGCACCGGGGCGAGGGCCGCGCCCGTCAGGATCCACGAGGCGAGCCCGAACGTGACGACGAGGAAGATCGCGGCGTAGACGAGCACGTGGGCGAAGTCGTCGAGGACGAGCTGTGACGCGGCCTGGTCGCGCGCGGAGGCGACCTGCCAGACGCCGCGATCGCTCTCGATGGCCGTGAAGCGGACCAGGTAGCTGCCGTTCGCCGTCGTCACGTCGGCGTACCGGGGCGAGGTGTCGGCGGGCTCCTCCGCCAGAGCGCTGAGCACCTCGCCGCTCAGGCGCGAGGGCATGGTCGAGGTGCTGACGCTCCCGTCGGGCGCGAGAGCGAGGAACAGCTGGCCCGTCGACGAGCCCTGCGTGCGCGGGACGTTGCCCGCCGAGATGTCGCGGCGCACCTCGTCCTCGATCGACATCAGGATCGTCCGCTCGCTGCGGTCGACGATGCCGGTGACCACCTGGTAGAAGAGCAGCGCCGCGAGCGCGAAGAGGGCGGTCGCCACAGCGACCGTTCCCACGGTGATCCTCGCGCGGATCGAGAGCGCGCCGACCCGGCGGCGTGCCGTGCTCATCCGCGACACGGGCTAGTCGACCGGGCGGAGGAAGTAGCCCTTGCCGCGGACGGTCACGATGCTGACGCCCGTGTCCTCGGTCGGGAGCTTCTTGCGCAGGTAGCTGACGTACTGGTCGACGATGTTGTTGTCGACGATCTCGCCGCCGCCCCAGATCTCGGAGAGGATCCGCTGGCGGGTCACGACGGAGCCGACGGGAGTGATGAGGAGCTTGAGGAGCTCGAGCTCCTTCGGGCTGACGTGGATGCGCGAGCCGTCGGCGGTGCGCCGGATGCTCGATCCGTCCACGGTGATGCGTCCGACGTCGATCGAGGTGGACATCAGCGACGGGCTGCGGCGCAGGAGGGCCCGGAGGCGCGCGTTGAGCTCGGTGAACGCGAACGGCTTGGTCAGGTAGTCGTCCGCTCCGGCGTCGAGGCCGAAGACGCGGTCCTCGATCGCGTCCCGCGCGGTCAGCAGCATGATCGGCGTGGGCCGGCCGAGCTCGCGGATCCGGCGGCAGATCTCGAAGCCCGACATCGCCGGCAGCATGACGTCCACGATGGCGGCCGAGAACTCGGCGTTGCTGAACGTGACGAGCGCGTCGATGCCGTTCGTGGTCAGCACGGCCTCGTAGCCGGCGTCTTCGAGGCCGCCGACGAGGGCCTCACCCATGGCTGGATCGTCTTCGACGACAAGGATCTTCACGCGCTCACCCTACGGCCCGGCTCCCAGGAGGACGCACTGGGCGGGCCGTGTGTCGATCGGATGCAGGATCGACCCATTCGATCGGCGCTGGGCGACGAATGAGGAGCAACAGACCGCTCGGGGGCGTGGCGGGAGAGGCGCGATCAGTGGCGCATTTCTACTCTTCTCTCCCCGTCGGCCCGATGATCCTGTTTGCGAAGTTCACCTCTACCGTCACCCGAAGGCGGCACAAGAATGCTCGATATTCTTTCCATCTGGGCGCGTCTCGCGCTGTCGGTCCTCCTGTGGATCGTCGTTCTTCCCGTCATGCTCGTCCTGCTGCCGTTCCGCACGGGCAGGAGCGCCTCGCTCCCCGCCCTGCGACCGGTGCCGGTTCCCGCACCGACGGTGGCGATCGACACCCGGAGCACCAGCGGCGCGTACTAGGCCCACTTCCCGGTCGTTCCGGGCTCGACGCCCCGCTCCCATGAGCTCCGGCGTCGTCCGCCCACCGATCCCCGACGCCCGAACAGCCTGCCCCTCTCCGCCAGGAGGGGGCGCGGCTGTTCGTCGTTCCCCGGGTCGATCCCGACTGACCGACAGATGTCGATTTCGGCTCCTCTCGATCGCGAGCCGCGTCAAGCCCTTCGCAGAATCTCAGGGACTGGCAATACAGTGCTCGCACATGGTTCACCGATCGGAAGGAACGCGGATGCTCCGCGCCACGCTCGACACCGCTGGGATCCAGCTCGATTCGACCACGGGATCCCCCGTGCGCCCCGACACCCCGGTCTCGGTGGTCGCGTCGGCGCCTCAGAGCCTGATCTCGCGGATGCTCGGACGCCGCCGCTGCGAAGCCTGCGGAGCGGCCTCGGCCCGTCGCCGCGACGGCTTCTGCTCGGCCGACTGCGCCGGCACCTTCCACCTCTACGAGTGAGCCCGACCGGCCGAGTGCCGGTGGTGAACGTCCCGAAGGCCCGTGATCGACGATCGCGGGCCTTCGTGCTGTCTCGGGAGTGTCGGAGCGCCGGGTGAGGAGCGCCACGGTCGGACTCGGTTGCCCACCGGGTGACGCCGCTCGGTCCGTGATGGAGGGGTGCGCCTCGAGGGGCGTCGAGCGCCGGAGCTGAGCGCCCGTGTGCGAGGAAGGAGAGCGGAGGACCGCGGGTGTGCCCCCAGTAGGATTCGAACCTACGCCCCTGCCTCCGGAGGGCAGTGCTCTATCCCCTGAGCTATGGGGGCCAGGAGTGCCTGACCACATTAGCACCCGGGCGGGGCGGGCCCCGACGCCGGGAGCGGTCCTCGCGCATGCCACGATGGAGCCATGCTGCGCACCGTCTCCGCCTCGCTGGATCTGCGTCTGAACGGCCCGACCGACCTGATCTTCCTGGTGGCGGCGACGCCCACGGGCGACTCGTTCGAGGACTCCTTCACCGTCCGGCTCGACGG
Source organism: Rathayibacter sp. AY1E8 (assembly GCF_002931415.1). Lineage (NCBI taxonomy): Bacteria > Bacillati > Actinomycetota > Actinomycetes > Micrococcales > Microbacteriaceae > Rathayibacter > Rathayibacter sp. AY1E8. The sequence continues at coordinate 58,557 of NZ_PSVI01000010.1, read as the reverse complement.
GCAGGACGTGCCGGTGCGGGAGTTCCCGGCGCGGCACGGCGCCCGCGTGCACCGCGTCGCGGGGAACGAGGGCGACCTGCGGGTCGAGTACCGGGCGCGGGTCGCCGGGCACGGCGCTCCGGACGAGCCGAGCGAGCTCGAGCTCGTCGAGTACCTGCGGCCGAGCCGGTACGCCGAGGCGGACGTGCTCGGCGGGATCGCCCGGCGCGAGTTCGGGCGGGCCCGGGGCTTCGAGGCGCTGACGGCCGTCGAGGAATGGGTGCACGGCCACCTGTCGTACGTCTACGGCTCGACGGTCGGCACCGGGGGAGCGGCGCAGGTCATCGAGAGCGGCCAGGGCGTGTGCCGGGACTTCGCGCACACGGTCGCCGGGCTGCTCCGCGCTCTCGACATCCCCGCCCGGGTGACGGCGGTCTACGCGCCGGGCCTCGAGCCACGCGACTTCCACGCGGTCACGGAGGCCTGGGCCGGCGGCGCCTGGCACGTCGTGGACGCGACCCGGCTGGCTCCGCGCGGGTCGATGCTGCGCATCTCGTCCGGCCGGGACACGGCCGACACCGCGTTCCTCAGCAGCTACCTGACGGACCTGCGCCTGACCGGGATGAGCGTGGAGGCCGACTGCGACGCGGCGCTCGTGGACGACCACGTCTCGCCGGTGCGCCTGGGCTGACGCCGGGGCTCAGCCGGCGAGGACGCCGATCGCCGACCGCACGAGCGGCTCGGGGTCCCCCGGCTCGACGAAGGAGGCGCTGGACGCCTCGATCCAGTACTCGCCGACGAAGGCGTCCGCGACGCCCCGCCCCTCGGTCACCTGGTAGTAGCCCTCGATCTCCGGCGGCTTGCCGTAGGTGGGGACGGCCTTGCTGGTGGTGAAGAACTCGTTCTTGAGCGCCTCGATCACCGCGGGGTCGAGGTGGGCCACGGCCAGCTGCAGCTCGGCGCCCGAATCGTCGGACCATCCGCAGACCAGGCCGTCGTACTGGGCGATCTCCTCGGAGACGGCAGTGGTCCCGATGCCGTCGTCCGGGGAGAATCCGCCCCACAGGCCCGCGAGCGCCGAGGCCGGGACCAGCTGCTCGCAGGCGAGGGGGATCGGCGTGCCGCTGACGGCGCCGCTCGCGCTCGGCTCCGGGTCGGCCGCGGGGGAGCAGCCGGAGAGGGCCGCCGCGGCGAGGGCGACGAGGAGGAGGGCGGCGGGACGGCGCATGCGTCGCACCCTAGCAACGCCGCCCTGCCGAGCGGCTCCGCGGTGCAGGAGGGACGGGGGGCGCGGGCGCGGCGGCCGGTAGAATCGCTCCCCGTGACTCCCGAACAGCTCGCCGCCTCCCTGCACGCCCTCGTCCTCGACGCCGTGCAGCGACGGGGGAGCGATGCGGGCGTCGAGCTCTCGGACGTCGTGCTGGAGCGCCCGAAGAACCGCGACCACGGCGAGTGGGCCTCGAACATCGCGATGAAGCTCGCGAAGCGGGTCGGCGCGAACCCGCGCGAGCTCGCCGCCGAGCTGGCCGAGGGGCTGGGCGCGGTCGAGGGCGTCGCCACGGTCGAGGTCGCCGGTCCCGGCTTCCTCAACGTCCGGCTCGAGGCCGCGGCCGCGGGCGCCCTTGCCGGCGCGATCGTCGAGGCGGGCGAGGCCTACGGCACCGGGTCCGCCTACGCCGGCGTCCGGATGAACCTCGAGTTCGTCTCCGCCAACCCCACCGGCCCCATCCACATCGGCGGGACGCGCTGGGCGGCGGTCGGCGACAGCCTGGCCCGGATGCTCCTCTCGCAGGGCGCCGAGGTGACCCGGGAGTACTACTTCAACGACCACGGCGCGCAGATCGACCGCTTCACGCGGAGCCTCCTCGCCGCCCACCGCGGCGAGCCGACCCCGGAGGACGGCTACGGCGGCGCCTACATCGGCGACATCGCCGAGCGCGTCGCGGCCGCCTACCCGGGCGACCTCGCCGTCCTGCCCGAGGAAGAGCTCGCCGAGACCTTCCGCTCGATCGGCGTCGAGCTGATGTTCGGCGAGATCAAGCAGAGCCTGCACGAGTTCGGCGTCGACTTCGACGTGTACTTCCACGAGAACTCCCTGCACGAGTCGCGTGCCGTCGACCGCGCGATCGAGCGCCTCCGCGAGCTCGGGCACATCTTCGAGGCGGACGGCGCCACCTGGCTGCGGACCACCTCGTTCGGCGACGACCGCGACCGCGTCATCATCAAGAGCGACGGGGAGGCGGCCTACATCGCGGGCGACCTCGCCTACTACCTCGACAAGCGCGAGCGCGGCTTCGATCGGGCGATCATCATGCTCGGCGCCGACCACCACGGCTACATCGGCCGGATGATGGCGATGTGCGCGGCGTTCGGCGACACCCCGGGCGTGAACCTCGAGATCCTGATCGGCCAGCTGGTCAACCTGCTCCGCGACGGCGAGGCGGTCCGGATGTCCAAGCGGGCGGGGACCGTCGTCACGATGGAGGACCTCACGGAGGCCGTCGGCGTGGACGCCGCGCGCTACTCGCTGGTGCGCTCCTCGGCCGACTCGACCCTCGACATCGACCTCGACCTGCTGACCAAGCGGAGCAACGACAACCCCGTCTACTACGTGCAGTACGCCCACGCGCGCACCCGCCAGGTCGCGGCGAAGGCCGCGGCGTCGGGCGTCCCCGTCGAGCCGTTCGCGCCCGAGACGCTGGTGCATCCGACCGAGTCGGCGCTGCTCGGCGGCCTGCAGGAGTTCCCGCGCATCGTGGCGCACGCCGCGGAGCTGCGCGAGCCGCACCGCGTCGCGAGGTACCTCGAGGAGGTCGCCGGCCTCTACCACCGCTGGTACGACAACTGCCGGGTCGTGCCGCAGGGCGAGGACCCGGTCGAGTCCGTGCACTCGACCCGGCTGCGCCTGAACGAGGCGACCGGGCAGGTGCTCCGCAACGGGCTCTCCCTGCTGGGCGTCACGGCCCCGGACCGGATGTGAGCGCGTCGGGGGCGGCGCCGCGGCGGCGGCGCGGGGGACGCGCGGCCGTGGTGGTCGTCGTCGTGCTGGTGCTGCTCGTGGTCGCGGCGGTGGTGGGCGACTCGCTCGCCCGCCGCGCCGTCGCGGACCGCGCCGCCGCGAGCCTCCGCGAGGCGCTCGCACTGCCCGCGGACCGGGCGGTGGACGTCGACGTCGCCGGCTGGGCCGTGCTCCCGCAGCTCGTCTCGGGGCGGCTGGACCGGCTCGACCTGCGCAGCCCGGACGTGACGTTCGGCGAGCTCGACGGCGACGTCGCCGCGACCCTGATCGGGGTGCCGGTGAGCGGCGTCGGAGCTGTCGAGTCGGGCAGCACGACGGTCGCGATCGACGCGGCCTCGGTCTCGCGGCTCGTCACCGAGCGCAGCACCGTTCCTGTCGACGAGGTGACCCTGGACGCTCCGCTCGTGCGCGTGACCGCCTCCGTCGAGGTGCTGGGTCTCCGGCTCGGCGCGGGCGTGGGGATGGAGCTCGCCGCCGTGGACGGCGCCATCCGGCTGACCCCGGCCGAGGTCTCCGCCGCCGGTGCGACCTTCTCGGCGACCGACTTCCGCGACCGCTTCGGCGCCGTCTCCGGCGACCTGCTCGCTCCGTCCTCCGTGTGCATCGCGGACTCGGTGCCGCGCGGACTGACGCTGACCGGAGTCGAGGTCGCCGACGAGTCGCTGAACGCGAGCTTCGCGCTCTCTCCGACGTTCCTCAGCGACCCCGCGGAGCAGGAACCGGGCACGTGCGCCTGAGCCCGCGCGGCGCCGCCGCCCCGGACCGGTAGGATCGGAGCCCTGTGCCGGCGTCTTCCGCGGGCCGAACACTGACATCGCTGGCTTCAGGGGTCAATCCGGACCCGCTCGCCCCGCAGTGACGCTCCCACTCTCTCCTGTGAGGTCTCACCCGTGGACACCGTCGACGCCCGCGCCCGCGCCCCCCGGCATCCGCTCGCGCCTGAGTGGCTGCACACGCCCGCCGACCCGAACGCCCTGGCCGACGGCGTGTGGCCGGACAGCGCCGAGCGCGGCGAGGACGGCGGGATCCGGATCGCCGGAGTGCCCGTCGCCGAGCTGGTGCGCGAGCACGGCACTCCTCTCTACGTGGTGGACGAGGCCGACGCCCGCCGCCGGGCCGTCGAGATGCGCGAGGTCTTCGCCCGCGAGCTCGGCCGCATCGGCACCGGCGTCACGGTCTACTACGCGGGCAAGGCGTTCCTCTCGACCGAGGTCGCCCGCTGGATGCGCGACGAGGGCCTGAACCTCGACCTCTCCAGCGGCGGCGAGATGGCAGTGGCCCTCGCCGCCGGGATCGAGCCCGAGCGCTTCGGCCTCCACGGCAACAACAAGTCGCTCCGCGAGATCGACAGGGCCGTCGAGGTGGGCGCGGGCACGATCGTGCTCGACAGCCTCGTCGAGATCGAGCGCGTCGCAGCCGCGGCCGAGCGGCACGGCCGCGTGCAGGGGGTGCGCCTCCGGGTCAACAGCGGAGTGCACGCGCACACCCACGAGTTCCTCGCCACGGCGCACGAGGACCAGAAGTTCGGCCTCGCACTCGCCGACTGCCCGGCCGCGGTCGCCTGCATCCGCTCCTTCTCCTCCCTGCGGTTCCTCGGGCTGCACTGCCACATCGGATCCCAGATCTTCGGCTCCGCCGGGTTCGCGGAGTCGGCGTCGCGCCTGCTCGACGTCCACGCGGCACTGCTCGCGGACGGGCCCGTGCCGGAGCTCAACCTCGGCGGCGGCTTCGGCATCGCGTACACCAGTGCCGACGACCCGACCCCGATCGCCGAGATCGCGGCCGCCGTCGCCGACGCGGTCGCCGAGCAGTGCTCCGCCCGCGGCGTCCCGGTGCCGCACATCGCGATCGAGCCCGGCCGCTCGCTGATCGGGCCCGCCGGCGTCACCCTCTACGAGGTGGGCACCGTGAAGGACGTGACGGTCGGCTCCGAGGGCTCGACCGCGGTCCGCCGCTACGTCAGCGTCGACGGCGGCATGAGCGACAACGCCCGTCCGGCGCTCTACGGCGCCGACTACACGGCGCGGATCGCCGACCGCTCCTCCTCGGCCGAGCCCGCCCTCGTGCGGGTGGCCGGGAAGCACTGCGAGTCGGGCGACATCGTCGTCCACGACGACTTCCTGCCCGCGGACGTGCGGCCGGGCGACCTGCTCGCCGTCGCCGCGACCGGCGCCTACTGCTGGTCGCTCGCCAGCAACTACAACTACCTCGGGCGCCCCCCGGTGGTCGCCGTCCGCGACGGGCGCTCGCGCGTCCTCGTGCGCGGCGAGACCGAGGAGGACCTCCTCCGCCGCGACGCCGGCATCGAACGAAAGGCCACCTCCCGATGATCGAGTACCGCAGCCTCCGCGTCGCCCTGCTGGGCGCCGGGTCCGTCGGTGCCCAGGTGGCGCGCCTCCTGCTCGACCACGGCGACGAGCTCGCCCAGCGCGTGGGGGCGCCGCTGGAGCTCGTGGGCGTGGCCGTCAGGGACGTGGACGCGCCCCGCACCGCCGACATCCCGAAGCACCTGCTCACCACCGACGCCGAGTCGCTGATCCTGGGCGCCGACATCGTGGTCGAGCTGATCGGCGGGCTCGAGCCCGCCCGCAGCCACATCCTCACGGCGATCTCGTCGGGCGCGGACGTGATCACGGCCAACAAGGCGCTGCTCGCCGCCCACGGCAACGAGCTCTTCGAGGCCGCCGACCAGGTGGGCGCCCAGCTCAACTACGAGGCGGCCGTCGCCGGCGCGATCCCGATCATCCGGCCGCTGCGCGACAGCCTCGCCGGCGACCGGGTCCACCGCATCCTCGGCATCGTCAACGGCACGACCAACTACATCCTCGACCGGATGGACACCGAGCACGCGAGCCTCGAGGACGCGCTCGCCCGCGCGACCGAGCTCGGCTACGCCGAGTCCGACCCGACCGCCGACATCGAGGGCTACGACGCGGCGCAGAAGGCGGCGATCCTCGCCCGCCTCGCGTTCCACACCGACGTCCCGGTCACCCTGGTGCACCGCGAGGGGATCACCGGCATCACGAAGGCGCAGGTCGACCAGGCCCGCGACTCCGGCTACGTGATCAAGCTGCTCGCGATCTGCGAGCGGCTGACCGACGCCAAGACCGGCGTGGAGGGCGTGTCCGCGCGGGTCTACCCCGCGCTCGTGCACCGCTCCCACCCGCTCGCGGCCGTGCACGGGGCCAACAACGCGGTCTTCGTCGAGGCGGAGGCGGCCGGCGACCTGATGTTCTACGGCGCCGGCGCCGGCGGGATCGAGACGGCCTCCGCCGTCCTCGGCGACGTCGTGTCGGCCGCCCGCCGCCACGTCGTCGGCGGCCCCGGCCTGGTGACCAGCGCGAGCTCCGGGCTCGCGGTTCTCCCGATCGGCCACGTCACCACCCGGTACCAGGTCACCCTCGAGGTGCTCGACCGCCCCGGCGTGCTCGCGCAGATCGCGGGCGTCTTCGCCGACCACGGCGTCTCGGTCGAGACCCTGGTGCAGACCCCGCCCGGCGCCGACCCGCTGGAGGAGCAGGGCGGTGCGGAGCGGCGCGAGCCGACCGCTACCCTGGTCATCGGCACGCACGCCGCGGCGGAATCCGATCTGGCGGCCACCGTCACCGCCCTCCATTCCCATGGTTTCGTCGGCGCCGTGACGTCCGTTCTACGAGTTGAAGGAGCCTGAGATGGCCAAGCAGTGGCGCGGAGTCCTGCACGAGTACGCGGACCGCCTCGATGTCACCGAGGCGACCCCGGTCATCACTCTCGGCGAGGGCGGCACGCCGCTCATCCCCGCGGCGGCCCTCTCGGCGCGCACGGGCGCGAAGGTGTGGGTCAAGTACGAGGGCATGAACCCGACCGGCTCCTTCAAGGACCGCGGCATGACGATGGCGATCTCGAAGGCCGTCGAGCACGGCGCGAAGGCCGTCATCTGCGCTTCGACCGGCAACACCTCCGCGTCGGCCGCCGCCTACGCGACGCACGCCGGCATCACCGCGGCCGTCCTGGTGCCGGAGGGCAAGATCGCCCTGGGCAAGCTCAGCCAGGCGATCGCGCACAACGCGCAGCTGCTGCAGGTGCAGGGCAACTTCGACGACTGCCTCGACATCGCCCGCGACCTCGCGAAGAACTACCCGGTCCACCTGGTCAACTCGGTGAACCCGGACCGCATCGCCGGCCAGAAGACCGCGGCCTTCGAGGTCGTCGAGGTGCTGGGCGACGCGCCGGACTTCCACATCGTCCCGGTCGGCAACGCGGGCAACTACACCGCCTACTTCCGCGGCTACTCGGAGGAGCTGGAGCGCGGCGAGTCGACCCGCCTCCCGCGCATGTTCGGCTTCCAGGCCGAGGGCTCCGCTCCGATCGTGCACGGCGCCCCGGTCCGCCACCCCGAGACGATCGCCAGCGCGATCCGGATCGGCAACCCGGCCTCGTGGGAGCTCGCCCTGAACGCGCGCACCGTCAGCGACGGCTACTTCGGCGCGATCAGCGACGAGAAGATCCTCGAGGCGTACCGCATCCTCGCGGGCGAGGTCGGCGTCTTCGTCGAGCCGGCGTCGGCGATCAGCGTCGCGGGGCTCCTCGAGCGCGCCGAGGCCGGAGCGATCCCGAAGGACGCGACCGTCGTCCTGACGGTCACCGGCCACGGGCTCAAGGACCCGCAGTGGGCGCTCCGCACGGCCGACGGCGCGGACATCACGCCGACCGTCGTCCCGGTCGACACCGCCGCGATCGCGGACGTGCTGGGGCTGGCCGGCGCATGACCTCGGCGGTTCCCGTCGGCCGCACCGTCCACGTCAAGGTCCCCGCCACCTCGGCGAACCTGGGCCCCGGCTTCGACACGCTCGGCCTGGCGCTCTCGTTCTACGACGAGCTCGACGTGACCGCCGTCGCGGCCACGGGTGCGCGGGTCACCGTGCACGGAGTCGGCGAGGGCGAGGTGGCGACCGACGAGACGAACCTCGTCGTGCAGGCCATCGCGTACACGTTCGCCGACCAGCGGCAGGAGATGCCCGGCATCGAGGTGATCGCGCGCAACATCATCCCGCACGGCCGCGGGATGGGCTCGTCCGGCGCCGCGATCGTCTCCGGCATCATGGCCGCGAAGGGCCTGCTCGAGGGCGTCGTCGAGCTCGACTCGGACGACCTCCTCCGCATCGCCACCGAGATGGAGGGGCACCCCGACAACGTGGCGCCCGCACTGTTCGGCGGCCTCACCATCGCCTGGGTCGAGCCGCACGCCTCCGGCGCCGACGACTCGCCGCTGCGACCGCGCTCCAAGAAGCTCATGGTCCACCGCGGCGTGTCCCCGGTCGTCTTCGTGCCCGAGCACACCATGTCGACGCGGCTGGCACGCTCGCTGCAGCCGCAGAGCGTGCCGCACGAGGACGCGGTGTTCAACGTCTCGCGCTCCTCGCTCCTGATCGCCGCCCTCATCCAGAGCCCGGAGCTGCTGTTCGCGGCGACCGAGGACAAGCTGCACCAGAACTACCGCGCGGCCGCCATGCCCGAGACCTCAGCGCTGATCGCGCTGCTGCGCTCGCACGGCTACGCGGCGGTCGTCTCGGGTGCCGGACCGAGCGTCCTGGTGCTCTGCAGCGACCCCGCGCAGCGCCTCGCCGCCGCGGATCTGGTGGAGCGGGAGGCCCCCACGCCGTGGCGCGCGCACATGCTGGCCGTCGACTTCAAGGGTGCTACAGTGGGGACCGCATCCCGAGGAACCGCGTAACGAGCGGAATCTGTCCGACGGATCGTCCCGACAACCACGGCCATCACATCGTGTGAAGGGCGCCCCTGCTCCTCTTGCAGACCGGCGCCTGGTCTTCGGGCCCTCTCCTCGCTCTCTGCGGCAGTCGGTCCCGGCGGCCGAGAGCATCGCGTGGATCAGAACACGCGATGGCACCGCACGGTCGATGAGCTCTCCCGGTGAGCACTCGTTCCCGGGGGGAAGGAACCCTCTCCAGTGACAGACGTCAACACCCACGGCTCGGCCGTGGACCTCACCGCCGACCTCTCCGGTCTGCGCGTCGCCGAGCTCCAGGCTCTCGCGACGCGGCTCGGCCTCGGCGGCGCCTCCAAGCTCCGCAAGGGCGAGCTGGTCCAGGCCATCTCGGACCTGCGCGCCGCCTCCGCCGAGGACGCGCCCGCCGCGATCGCCGACGCGGTCGCTCCGGACGACGCAGCGGTCGCCCCGGACGTCGACGCCACCGGCGTCGAGGCCGAGCCGGCCGATGTGGCCGAGCAGTCCGCTCCTCAGCCCGATGCGCCGGCGGAGCTGCCGACGCCCGTCGAGAGCACCGAGGCCGACACGGCCGACGTCCTCGAGCAGGCCGCGCCCACCGTCGACGAGCCCTCCGCGACGGCCGCCGAGTCGGCCCCCGTCGAGCTCGAGCTCCCCGCGGCGGCCGAGCCGGTCGCCGAGCCCGCCGAGCGCGCGCCCCGCCGACGCAGCTCGCGCCGCGCCTCCAGCGGCACCGTCGCCGCCGGCGAGCACCTCAACATCCCCGGCGGGACCGGCGTCGAGTCGCTGATTCCCGACCTCCCCGTCATCGAGCAGGACCGCGACGCCGACCAGGCCGCGAAGCCCGTCATCGACATCGAGCTGCCCAACGGGCCGGAGTCGGACGACTCCTCCCGCGAGGGCGGCCAGCGCGAGCGCCGCGGACGCCGCCGCAGCCGCGGGGGCGCCTCCGAGCAGGCCGAGCAGGCGCCCGCCGAGAACGACGCCGACTCCTCCGACTCCGGCGACCAGCAGGAGCAGCAGGGCGGCGACCAGCAGCAGAACGGCGACCAGCAGGGCACCGGCCGCGGTCGCAACCGCCGCAACCGGAACCGCAACCGCGGGGACGACCGCCAGAACGACGCTCAGCAGAGCCCCGCCGCGCAGTCCCAGCCGCAGAACGGTCAGGGCGCGCGCGCCGCGCAGTCCGAGGGCCAGCAGGCTCCTCAGCAGAACGGCTCCGGACAGCCCCAGAACGGCCAGCAGGCCGAGGGCGAGGACGGCCGCCGCAGCCGCTACCGCGACCGCAAGCGCCGCGGCGGAGCGATCGGCGACGACTTCGAGCCCGAGATCGGCGAGGACGACGTCCTCATCCCGGTCGCCGGCATCCTCGACGTCCTCGACAACTACGCCTTCGTGCGCACCACCGGGTACCTGCCCGGCGTCAGCGACGTCTACGTCTCCCTCGGCCAGGTCAAGAAGTACAACCTGCGCAAGGGCGACGCGGTCGTCGGCGCCATCCGCCAGCCCCGCGAGGGCGAGGGCGGCGGCCGCCAGAAGTACAACGCGATCGTCCGCGTCGACTCGATCAACGGCCAGACCGTCGAGGAGGCCGCTGCGCGCGTCGAGTTCCAGAAGCTCACGCCGCTCTACCCGACCGAGCGCCTGCGCCTCGAGACGGAGCCCGGCAAGCTGACCCAGCGGATCATCGACCTGGTCGCCCCGATCGGCAAGGGACAGCGCGGCCTGATCGTCGCGCCGCCCAAGGCCGGCAAGACCATCGTCCTGCAGCAGATCGCCAACGCGATCGTGCAGAACAACCCCGAGGTCCACCTGATGGTCGTCCTGGTCGACGAGCGTCCGGAGGAGGTCACCGACATGCAGCGCACCGTGCGCGGCGAGGTCGTCGCCTCCACCTTCGACCGCCCGGCCGAGGACCACACGACCGTCGCCGAACTCGCGATCGAGCGCGCGAAGCGCCTGGTCGAGCTGGGCCACGACGTGGTCGTGCTGCTCGACTCCATCACCCGTCTCGGCCGCGCCTACAACGTGACCGCTCCTCCCTCGGGCCGCGTGCTCTCGGGCGGCGTGGACGCCTCGGCGCTGTACCCGCCGAAGAAGTTCTTCGGAGCGGCGCGCAACATCGAGAACGGCGGCTCGCTCACCATCCTCGCGACGGCGCTCATCGAGACCGGCTCGAAGATGGACGAGGTGATCTTCGAGGAGTTCAAGGGCACCGGCAACATGGAGCTCCGCCTCTCCCGTCACCTCGCCGACAAGCGGATCTTCCCCGCCGTCGACGTGAACGCCTCCGGCACGCGCCGCGAGGAGATGCTGCTCAGCGCCGACGAGGTCAAGATCACCTGGAAGCTGCGCCGCGCCCTCGCCGGGCTCGACCAGCAGCAGGCGCTCGAGATCATCCTGTCGCGCCTGAAGGAGACCTCGTCCAACGTCGAGTTCCTCATGCAGGTCTCGAAGTCGGCCGTCGGCCCGGCCACCGCCGGCCACGGCAACGGCCACCACTAGCGCCCTGACGTCCGCGGTCGCCCCTGTCACCGGGGGCGGCCGCGGACGTTTTCGCGTCCCCGGGCGATGAGCCCGACCCCGACCACCTCCGGAAGCCAGGACCCCATGTTCGAATCCGTCAGCGTCCTCCTCGCCGAGCACGAGGACCTGCAGACGCAGCTCTCCGACCCGGCACTCCACGCCGATGCCGCCCGCGCCAAGAAGGTCAACCGGCGCTACGCGGAGCTGAGCCAGATCAAGGCGGCCCACTCCGCCTGGATCCAGGCCGGCGAGGACCTCGAGGCCGCGCGCGAGCTCGCCCGCGAGGACGAGGCCTTCGCGGAGGAGGTCCCCGAGCTGGAGGAGTCGCTGCGGGTGGCGCAGGAGAAGCTGCGGCGCCTGCTCATCCCGCGCGACCCCGACGACGGACGCGACGTCATCATGGAGATCAAGGGCGGCGAGGGCGGAGCCGAGAGCGCGCTGTTCGCGGCCGACCTCCTCCGGATGTACCTGCACTACGCCGAGGCGAAGGGCTGGAAGACGGAGATCCTCGACCGCGACGAGTCCGACCTCGGCGGCTACAAGAACGTGCAGGTCGCGATCAAGAGCAACGCCACCGATCCCTCGCAGGGCGTGTGGGCGCACCTCAAGTACGAGGGCGGCGTGCACCGGGTGCAGCGCGTCCCCGTGACCGAGTCGCAGGGGCGGATCCACACCTCGACCACGGGCGTGCTCGTGTTCCCCGAGGTGGACGCGCCCGAGGAGGTCGCGATCAATCAGAACGACCTGAAGATCGACGTCTACCGCTCCTCCGGTCCCGGCGGGCAGTCCGTCAACACGACCGACTCCGCCGTGCGGATCACCCACCTCCCGACCGGCATCGTCGTGTCGATGCAGAACGAGAAGAGCCAGCTGCAGAACCGCGAGGCGGGCATGCGCGTGCTCCGCGCTCGCATCCTGGCCCGCCAGCAGGAGGAGATCGCCGCGGCGGCCTCGGACGCGCGCAAGACGCAGATCCGCACGATGGACCGCTCCGAGCGCATCCGGACCTACAACTTCCCCGAGAACCGCATCGCCGACCACCGCACCGGCTACAAGGCGTACAACCTCGACGGCGTGATGAACGGCGCGCTCGACCCGGTGGTGGAGAGCGCCATCCAGGCCGACGAGGAGGCCCGCCTGGCCGACATCGGCTCCGAGGAGGCGTGACCCTCGTGACCACCGGTGTCGACGCGCGCACCCTCCTCGCGGACGCGGTCGCCCGCCTCGCCGCCGCCCGCGTCCCCACGCCGGACGTCGATGCGGAGCTGCTTCTCGGGCACCTGCTCGGGCTCGGCCGCGGCCGGCTGCAGGCGCGCCTCATCACGGGGTTGAGCGTCGACGAGGAGCACGCCGCGGCGTTCGCGAGCGCGATCGAGCGCCGGTCGGCTCGCGAGCCCCTGCAGCACATCACCGGGATCGCACCGTTCCGCTCGCTCGAGCTCGCGGTCGGACCCGGCGTGTTCGTCCCGCGCCCGGAGACCGAGGGCGTCGCGCAGATCGCGATCGACGCGCTCCGCGCGGTCGTCGACCCGGAGCCGATCGCCGTCGACCTCGGCACGGGCAGCGGAGCCCTGGCGCTCGCGCTCGCGCACGAGGTGCCGCACGCGCGCGTGATCGGCGTGGAGAACGCTCCCGAGGCGTTCATCTGGGCCCGTGGCAACCGCGAGCGGCTCGGGCTCGAGAACGCCCGCATCGTCTTCGACGACCTCGCCCGGGCGCTTCCCGAGCTGGACGGCACCGTCTCCGTCGTCGTCTCCAACCCGCCCTACATCCCGGCCGCCGCCGTCCCGCGCGACCCGGAGGTGCGCCTGTTCGACCCGCCCTCGGCGCTCTACGGCGGCGAGGACGGCCTGGACGTCGTCCGCTCGCTCTCGGCGACCGCCCTCCGCCTGCTCCGCTCCGGGGGAGTGTTGGTGATGGAGCACGGCGAGCTGCAGGGCGCCGAGATCCGCGCCCTGCTCACCGCCGACGGCTGGCGCGGAGCGACCACGCAGCGCGACCTCACCGGCCGCGACCGCGCGACGGTGGCGGTGCGCTGACGCGTCGCGGAGCTCGGCTAGCCTCAGCGGCGATCCGGTGGCCGCACCGGGCAGGCAGGCTCGGGAGGCTCGCATCGCCGCTGCACGCGATCGGCCGCGCCGTGGGTTCCGCCGCCCGCTGCTGATCGTCCTGGCCGTCGTGGTGGTCGCGGCCCTCGTCGTGGTCGCCGTGCGGCTCCTCGAGCGGAGCGACGGAACTGCTCCCGTGGCCTGCGCGCCGTCGTCCGCCTCCGCGTCGCCCGCGCCTGCCATCGGCTCGGTCGACGACTACCTGGGCGGCCGGTCCTACCTCCGCGGCGTGAACGTGTTCGACCTGCAGTCGCGCGTCGACGTCGGAGTCGACTGCACCGCCGGGAATCCGGCCGAGAGCTACGAGTTCCTGGCGGACCGCGGGCTCACCCTGGTCCGGCTCGCGGTGCCCTGGTCGCTCCTGCAGCCGCAGGCCGACGGGGAGAGCACCGACGACGCTCTGGCGAAGGGGCTCGATCCGGCGGCGGTCGCGCTGCTCCGGACCGAGATCGCCGCCATCGGCGCCGCCGGCATGCGGGTCGTGCTCGACCTGCACAACAACGGCACTTATCCGGCGAGCCAGGCCGATCTGCCCGAGGGGACCGTCTGGTTCGGATCCGGGCTCTCGGTATCCCAGGCGCAGAGGGTCTGGACCCTGCTCGCGGCGGAGTTCCAGAACGACGGACGCATCGCCGCCTACGACCTCTTCAACGAGGTGAAGCGGTCGCTGGTCCCCGTCGAGACCTACAAGGCCTACACGCAGGCCGTGGTGTCGGCCGTCCGGGGAACCGGCGATCGGCACACGATCTGGGTCGAGGGGATGCGGGAGGCGACGACGGGCACGGTCGCCGCGATCGCACCCGACGGGCCGTGGATCCAGGACCCGCTGGACCGGACCGTGTACTCGCAGCACTTCTACCCCGGCGGCACGGGCACGACCCTGCGCTCGGACAAGCAGGGCGGCACCGACGAGCATGTCTTCGTGGCGGCGGTGACGACCTTCGGGCAGTGGTGCCGGCGGTACGGGGTGCACTGCTCGGTCGGGGAGGTCGGCTGGCCCAGCGATCAGAGCCTCTCTCTCACCGCGGGCGGCGCGGGCTCCTGGACGGACGTCGGCGAAGCCTTCTACACAGCACCGACTGGCTGTTCCCGCTGATCGAGAACGACGAGCCTCTGGTGGTGGTCGCCGTGGGCGGCACGCCGGAGTCCTCGGCCAAAGCGGCGGAGGCGGTCGCCGCCCGCACGTCCCGGATGACCTGGCTCGCGTACGACGGATTCGACCAGCAGTGGCACGGCATCGGCGAGGAGCGGCCGCTCGCCGAGTCGCTCGCCCGTGCCGATCTCGTCCTGGTCGGGATGGGCATGCCCCGCCAGGAGCGCTGGATCCTGGAGAACCGGGACCTCGCCCCGCGGGCGGCGTTCGCGAACGTGGGGGGGCTGCCTCGACTACATCGCCGGCACGCAGGCGCTCGCCCCGCGGTGGATGGGCGCCCTGGGCGTGGAGTGGCTGTTCCGCCTGGCGCGCGACCCGCGCCGGCTCGCGGCCCGCTACCTCCTCGAGCCACTGCAGCTGCTCCGCATCGTCCTGTCCGGTCGGTCCCGCGCGAAGCGGACGCCCGGCCCGTGCGACTCTCCGCGGCCCTCCGGCCGGGTGTCGACCGGAGTCGGTCCGCACTGATCCCCGCCGGCGGGCCGCCTCAGGCCTGAGCGGAGTACTTCTCCTCGGTGGCGGCCTTCGCGGGGCGCCACCAGTCCTCGTTGGCGCGGTACCAGTCGATGGTGGCGGCGAGTCCGGCGTCGAAGTCGGTATAGCGGGGGTGCCAGTCGAGTTCGGTGCGCAGGCGGGTGGAGTCGATGGCGTAGCGGAGGTCGTGTCCGGCGCGGTCGGTGACGTGGTCGAAGGCGTCCTCGGGTTGTCCGAAGGCGGTGAGGATGCGGGTGACGACGTCGAGGTTGCTCTTCTCGCCGTCGGCGCCGATGAGGTAGGTCTCGCCGATCTCGCCGCGGTCGATGATGGCCCAGACGCCGGTGTTGTGGTCGTCGACGTGGATCCAGTCTCGGACGTTGGCGCCGGTGCCGTAGAGCTTGGGGCGGATGCCGTCGATGGCGTTGGTGATCTGGCGGGGGATGAACTTCTCGACGTGCTGGTAGGGGCCGTAGTTGTTGGAGCAGTTGGAGATCGTGGCGCGCACGCCGAAGGAGCGCACCCAGGCGCGCACGAGGAGGTCGCTGGCGGCCTTGGTCGAGGAGTACGGGCTGGAGGGGTTGTACGGGGTGTGCTCGGTGAAGCGCGCGGGGTCCTCGAGCTCGAGGTCGCCGTACACCTCGTCCGTCGAGATGTGGTGGTACCGCACGTCGTGCGCGCGCACCGCCTGCAGGAGCGCGAAGGTGCCGATGACGTTCGTCGCGAGGAAGGGCGTCGGGTCGTGCAGGGAGTTATCGTTGTGCGACTCCGCGGCGAAATGGACCACCAGATCCGCGTCGGCGACCAGCCGGTCCACCAGCTCGGCGTCGGCGACGTCGCCCTCGACCAGCCGCACTCGGTCGGCGACGGGGGCGAGGGAGTCGCGGCTGCCCGCGTAGGTGAGCTTGTCGAGCACGGTGATCCGCGCGTCGGGACGCTCGCGCAGGGTCAGGTGGACGAAGTTGCTGCCGATGAAGCCGGCACCGCCGGTGACGAGGATCCGCACGGGTTCTCCTGGAGGTCGGGAAGGTCGGGGGAGGCCGAGCTCAGCGGCCCGCGTTCACGCCTTCGAGGCTGAGCAGGCGGTGGAGGTAGGCGCCGTATCCGCTCTTGACCAGCGGTGCGGCGAGCTCGGCGAGGCGGGCGTCGTCGATCCAGGAGTTGCGCCAGGCGATCTCCTCGATGCAGCCGATCTTGAACCCCTGCCTCTGCTCGATCACGCGCACGAACTCCGTCGCCTCGATCATGGAATCGAAGGTCCCGGTGTCGAGCCAGGCCGTTCCCCGGTCGAGCACCTGGACGTTCAGCCGCCCCGCCTCGAGGTAGCGCTCGTTGATCGTCGAGATCTCGAGCTCGCCGCGGGCCGAGGGCGTGATCGTCTTCGCGATCGCCACGACGTCGTTGTCGTAGAAGTAGAGGCCGGGCACGGCGTAGTTGCTGCGCGGCTGCTCGGGCTTCTCCTCGATGGAGACGGCTCGGAAGTGCTCGTCGAACTCGACGACCCCGTAGGCGCGCGGGTCGGCGACCTGGTAGGCGAAGATGACGGCGCCCTCGATCGTGGTGTTCGCCGCGAGGGCGGTGCCCAGGGCGGTGCCGTGGAAGATGTTGTCGCCCAGGACCAGGGCGACCGACTCGTCGCCGATGAACTCCTCGCCGATCAGGAACGCCTGCGCGAGCCCGTCGGGGGAGGGCTGCACGGCGTACTCGATCCGCATGCCCAGGCTCGACCCGTCGCCCAGCAGTGCGCGGAACTGGTCGTTGTACTCGGGGGTCGTGATGACGAGGACCTCGTCGATCCCGGCCATCATCAGCGTCGACAGCGGGTAGTAGATCATCGGCTTGTCGTAGATCGGCATCAGCTGCTTCGAGATGCCCTTGGTGATCGGCCACAACCGCGACCCCGAACCACCCGCGAGGACGATGCCCCTCATCGGAGCAGCCCCGGGTGAGGAGCGGCGGCGGGGGTCCGCTGCACCGCCGAGGGGAGCGTGAAGATCTGCGGGGAGAGGGTCACGGAGCCGACTCTATCGGCGGCGCCGCGGTGCCTCCGCATGCCGGTGCGGCGGGCGCGGAACCCGTGGCGGGGACTGACGGTCGAGCGACCGCTGCCGACGCGATCCGACTCCGTGAGCGGCGCGCACGCCGCCTCCGCGTCCGTATCGCGCCTCCCGCTCGGAGGCCGCCGGGCACGGGGATAACTTCTCCGACGTCCGCGGCTCCGCCTGCCGCGACGGAGAGAGGTACCGCCCTGTGCACGAGGTCATCGACCAGCGGGACTCCGCGCTCCTTACGTCTCCCGGTCCCTGCCGCCGATCCCCTCTGACGGGGGGAGTCCGCCCGTGCTGACCATCGGGATCGTCGCCCTCGACGCCTGGCACGCGGCTCCGCTCGAGCGCGCCTGGCGCAGCCAGGGACACCGCGTGGTCGTGGTGACCGGTGACCCGAAGGGGTTCAGCGGGGCGGAGCTCCGCACCAGCGTGCTCGCCCGCTTCCTCGAGCCCGCCGGCCGGAGGGGCGCCGGGTCCGTCGGGCTCGCCGTCGTCACGCGCCGGGCCCGCCGACTGCTCGCTCCGGAGCGGCCCGACCTCGTGGTGGCTCTCCCGGGGACGGCCGTGGAGCTCGCCGGGCTCGCTCCGACGACCGTCCTCCTGGCCGACGACCTCCCGGCGCTCCCGCGCCTCCGGTTCGAGGAGGAGCGCCGCGGTGCTGTCGTCGTCACCCCGACGGAGCGGCTCGCGTCCGCCCTCGCGGGAACGGTCGTGCCCCTGGGCCTGCCGGACGCGTCGTTCCCGACACCGTCCGCCCCCGACGGGCCCCTCCGCTTCGCCGTCGTGGGAGCCTCCGGTCTCGACCGGGGCGCCGAGCGGCTCGATCTCCTCGCCCGGCTGGACGGCACCGAGTACGTCACCGTGATCGACGACGGCGGCGGCATCGCCGACGACCTCGCGTCGGGGCTGCGCTCCGTCGGCGAGCAGGACCGCGACGGCGTCGTCGAGGTGCTCCGCCACTCGCACGTGTACGCCCACCTGACGCCGTCGACGACCGGCGCGGCCGCCGGACTCGACGCGCTGGCGAGCGGGCTGCCGGTCCTCGCGATCGAGTCGAGCGTCCTGGCCGATCTCTGCGCGGCGGGGGCGGGCGTGGTCCTCTCCGACGACGCGACGCGCGAGGAGTACGAGGACGCCCTCCATCGGCTCCGGCGCGAGTGGACGGCTCTCTCCCGGGGAGCCGCCGAGCTCGCGCGGGAGCGCCCGTGGTCCGTCGCGGCCGAGGAGATCCTCGCCCTCGCGGAGGGACGCGTCCGTGTCGCCTGAACCGGTCCCGGCTGTCGGCGCCTCCGCCGACGCGATGCTGCCGAACGCCGTCGCCCTGCGCCTGGCCGCCGTGCTGGTGCAGTACAGCCTGCGGACGCACGGCGTCCGCAGCCTCGTGGTGAAGGGCGAGGGTCTGCACCGCCAGGGGATCCGCGCGCCGATGACGTCGGCCGACGTCGACCTCTGGGTCGACCCCGAGCGCTTCGACGAGGCTCTCAAGCTGCTCGCCTCGATGGGCTGGCGCCGCCGCGCCGAGGCTCTCAGCTGGACGCTCTTCGTCGACCACTCGATCACGCTCGTCCACCCCTCGTGGCCGTGTGACGTCGACGTCCACCGCTCCTTCCCGGGTGCCTTCGAGGAGGAGCGGATCGTCTTCGACCGCCTCTGGGCGGCCGCCGAGGATCTGCCGCTGAGCGACGAGACCCTGCGGATCCCCGGGCGCGCGCACCACCTCGTGCTGCACGCCCTGCACCAGCTGCGCAGCGCGCGCTCCGCCTCGGCGACCACGGCGCTGGCGGTTCTGAAGGCGCACGCCGCCGGCTT
This sequence comes from Rathayibacter sp. AY1E8, assembly GCF_002931415.1. NCBI lineage: Bacteria > Bacillati > Actinomycetota > Actinomycetes > Micrococcales > Microbacteriaceae > Rathayibacter > Rathayibacter sp. AY1E8. The sequence goes on along the minus strand of NZ_PSVI01000010.1, from coordinate 39,719 downwards.
TCCGAGCGAGGAGCGTGAGGCGATCCGCGACGCGGCCGTCGAGCTCGGCGCGCAGACGCCGATGACGGAGCTCCTCACCTCCTGGGGAGTCCCCGCCGCGCCCGAGGAGCGCTACCGGCAGGCCCAGATTCTCTGGGACGTGCGCCGCAGCTCCGACCGGCACACCTTCAACTGGCTGCACGCCGTGGCGTCCGCTCCCTGGCGCCTGAAGGGAGGCCTGCTGCTGAGAGCCGCCTTCCCCACCCGCGCGGATCTCGAGGCGAGCCATCCCGAGGCGACGACGGTCCGACGTCGGCTCCGGCTCCGGGGGGAGCGGACCCTGCGGGCGCTCCGAGGCCTCCCCTCCGCCCTCACCGGTTTCGCCCGGGTGGCGCTGAGCGGCCGCAGCGAGGAGCAGGGCTCGGCGTCCTCGTTCGAGGCGATCGCGGCGACCACGGCGCCGGTGAGCGACCTCCCGGCCTCGTCCGATCCCGCGGCGAGCGCCGTGCATCCGGTGGAGGCCTCCGCCGAGGCGCAGGGTGGCAGCGCGCCGCCGGCCCAGCGCTTCGCCGTCGAGCGCACGGACCGTCAGGTCTACGTGCTCGACCTGTCCCGCCCGTCGGTGCCCCCGATCGTGCTCTCGCTGAGCGCCGCCTCGGTCTTCGAGGCCGTGATCCGGCAGCGCCGGCCCCGGGACGAGGTCGTCGACCTCCTCGCCGATCACTACGACGTCGACCCCGGGACGATGGGCCGCGACGTCGACGCCGTCCTGGCCGAACTCGACGTCCGCTTCCCGGGCGCGGTTCCCGACGGGGCGCTCTCATGAGGGCCGCCCGTTCCCGATCCCTGCGGATCCTGCACGTCCTCGACTCCTTCGAGGACGGCGGAGCGCAGCGTGTGGCCCTCTCCCTGGGCGCGTGGAGCCGCGAGCACGGCTGCGAGACCGCCTACTGGGGGCGTCCCGGGCCGCTCAGCGACCGCGCCGCGCAGGAGTCGCCCGTCTTCGTGGTGCCGAGACCCGGACAGGGCTTCGCGGCCGATCTCCGCGGCCTCGCTCTCGCCGTCCGCCGGTTCCGCCCGCACGTCCTGCACGCCCACCAGCGCCGCGAGGCTCTGCTGGCCCTCCTCGTCGGCGCCGCGCTCGGTGTCCCCGTGGTCGAGCACGCGCACACCGAGCTGCCCGGGATCGACAGGCGAGCGCTCTCCTTCCGCTCCCGGCGGGTGTTCGCCGTCTCCGCCTCCGTGGGGCGGATGGTCGTCGAGGGCTACGGCCGCCCGCAGGATCGCGTCGTGGTCACCGGCAACGCCCCGGCGAACGTCACCGCGGAGCCCGCGAGCGCGCCGGAACTCGCCGAGCCGGTCGTCCGCGTCCTCGGCATCGGGCGGCTCGCGGAGCAGAAGGACCCGATCCGCTTCCTCGCGGCCGTCGAGGCCCTCGCCCGGGTCCGGCCCGTCACCGGCACCTGGCTCGGCGACGGTCCGATGCTGCCGGTGCTGCGCGAGCGCGCCCGGGGAGCCGGAGTGGTCGACTTCGCCGGTCCGTCGGCGGACGTGACCGGAGCGCTGGACGCGGCGCATCTCCTCCTGTCGACCTCGCGGTGGGAGGGGACTCCGCTCGTGATGCTGGAGGCGATGGCCCGCCGTCGCCCGGTCGTGGCGACCGACGTCGGCGGTGTGGGTGAGCTGCTCGCCGACGGTCGGGGCCTCCTGCTCCCCGCCGACGCCGACGGGGAGCGGATCGCCGAGCTCCTCGCCGCCGCTCTGGAGCGACCCGAGGGGCTCCTGATGCGTGCCGACCGCGCGAAGGCGTGGGTGGACGAGGCCGCCTCGCCCGACGCCGTCTTCGGACCCGTCGTCGCCGCCTACCGCGAGCTCGGGGGCCGACGGTGAGCGGGGGCGTGCACTCGGTGACCGTCGTGGCTCCCTGCTACAACGCGATCGCCCGGCTCGACGGCTTCCTCGCGCGGCTCGCACTCACTCTCGGACCGGGGACGCGGGTCGTCCTCGTCGACGACGCGTCCTCGGACGGCTCGGCGGAGGTGCTCGAGAAGTGGGCCGAGGGACGCGAGGACGCCCGGGTCCTGCTCCTCGAGCAGAACGGCGGCGTCGCTGCCGCCCGGAACCGCGCCCTCGACGGCATCGACTCCGAGTTCGTCTGGTTCGTGGACGTCGACGACGAGTGGGACACGGAGATCCTCCGGACCCTCACCGCCGAGGCCGAGCGGACGGCGGCCGACGTCGTCGTCTGCCGGGCGCTCTACCGCACCCGGCAGTCGACCTCCGGACGTGTGATCGACGGCCTCGACCGGCGCGAACTGGTCTCGTCCGAACTCGCTCTCGAGCGGATGGCGTCCGGACGCCTGCACGGCTTCCTCTGGAACAAGCTCTTCCGCCGCGCCGTCCTGCAGGAGGAGCTCTTCCCGCGCTTGAGCTCCCAGTCGGACTTCGTCGGCGTGCTGCGGGCGGTCCAGGCGTCGGAACGGGTGCTCTTCGTGCCGGAGGTCCTCTACTCCTACGTCCACACGGCGTCCTCGATCACCCGTCGGCGCGACCCGGACCTCCGGAACCTCCTGGTCTGCGCCGAGGAGATGCGCGCGGCGCTCGCCCGTACGTTCGAGGAGGTGCCGCGCCCGCTGTCGGACTGGTTCACGACCTGGTTCTACGCCGTCCCCGTCGCGCTCACCCCGATCCGCCAGAACTCCGACGCGGCGCTCGTCGAGACCGGCGTCCGGCTCGGGTCCGAGGCGCTGCGCGACGTCCGCGTGCTCCGCTCCGCGCGGTCGCCGCGGCTGCTCGTCCTGGGGCTGGTGCTCAAGCACGTCCCCGACGCCTTCACGGCGCTCAGCCGGATCCTCTACGCCGTGCACGACACCCGCCGCCGGCTCTCCGATCGGAGGAGCACCCGGTGGACGACGTGACCGTCCCCGTGCAGGCGGCCGCGACCGGCCCCTTCCGCACACCAGCTCCGTTCCCTCCCTCCCGCACCGACCCCCGAGGAGCACCGGCATGACCTCCTACATCACCGGCCGCATCGAGCGGATGCCGGCCAGCATCACCACGCTCGACGAGGCGGCGGAGGCCGTGCTCGAGCTGTCCCGGAGCGGCCGCGACGAGCTGGTCGTCACGCCGAACACCGACCACTTCGTGCGCTGGAAGCACTCCGGCGAGTTCCGGCGGTACTACGGCCGGGCGTCCCTCGTGGTGCTCGACGGGGCGCCTCTGGTCTGGCTGGCCCGCTCGTACGGCCACCGCACGGCGAGCCGCGTGACGGGCATCGACCTCTTCACCGAGGTCTGCCGCCGCGCGGCGCTCGAGGGTGCGCCGGTCGCTCTCATCGGCGGACGCCCCGGAGTCGGCGATCGCGCAGCCGCCGAGCTGCAGCAGCGCTTCGCCGGGCTCCAGGTTCCGGTCGTCGTCTCGCCGGAGCCGGCCGAGCTCGCGGACGACGCCTACCTCGCCCGCCTCTCCTCGACTCTGCGCACGGCCGACGTCCGCATCGTCGCGCTCTGCCTCGGCTCCCCCAAGCAGGAGGAGGTTCGCGAGCGCCTGCTCGCCGTCGGCGGCACGGGAGCGGTGTGCCTCGGCGTCGGCGCCGCCGTGGACTTCCTCGCCGGCGAGATCCCGCGGGCGCCGCTCGTGGTGCAGCGCCTCGGCCTCGAGTGGGCGCACCGGCTCAGCCGGGAGCCCGGCAGGCTCTGGCGGCGCTATCTGGGCGACGCCGTGCGGGTGCTGCCGAGCGTGGTCGCGGCCCTCCGCTACCGGGTGCGCCGTGCCGTCCGCTGAGCACGCGGGCGGCGTCGCCGGCGAGAGGCCGCTGGTCCTGGTCTGGAAGCGCGCGTGGCTGCAGGACTCCGAGACGTTCGTCCGCAATCAGATGCACGGACTCGAGCGCTGGCGCGCCCTCGGAGTGGGCCTCGAGCGCACCGGCTCGGGCGTCTTCCACGACCGCACGGACATCGTCCTGCACGATCCGATCACCCCTCGCGGGCGGCGGTCCCTCCTCCTGCGATGGCTCGGAGTGTCACGACGGCTCGACGCGATCGTCGATGAGCACCGGCCCGCCCTCATCCACGCGCACTTCCTCATCGACGCCGTCTCCATCGCGCGGTACGCACGGAGGAGGCGCCTCCCGCTCGTCGTGACGGGGCACGGCTACGACGTGACCAGCTGGCCGCTCGCGACCGGAGCTCCGCGCCTGCTCCGCCCCCTCGCCCGAGCTCACCGCGCCCTCGAGGCCCGCGCCGTCTTCCGCACCGCGCACGCGGTGATCGGGGTCTCCCGCTTCATCACCGACGGGCTCCTGCGCCTGGGGGCGGACCCGCGGCGCACTGGAGTGGGCTACATCGGTGTCCCGACCTCCCGCCCCGAGGCCGCACCGGCTGCGGAGCGCGCGGGAATCGTCTTCGTCGGACGCCTCACCGACAAGAAGGGCGTCCCGGATCTGCTCGAGGCGGTCGCCGCCCTCCCCGGACCGATCCGCGACGTCCCCCTGACCGTCGTCGGCGACGGCCACCTGCGGGAGGCGCTCGTCGAGCAGGCGGCGCGGCTGGGCCTGCAGGTGACCTTCACCGGCTCCCTGCCCCCCGCCGAGGTCGCCCGCATCCTCGCCGGCGCCGCGGTCTTCTGCGCACCGTCGCGGACCGCGGCGACGGGCGACTCCGAGGGCTTCGGCATGGTCTTCCTCGAGGCCGCGCTCGCCGGCGTCCCCGTCGTCTCGTACCGCCACGGCGGCGTCCCGGAGGCGGTCCAGGACGGCGTCACCGGGCTGCTCGTCCCGGAGGGGGACGTGCCCGGCCTGACCGGGGCGCTCGCCGCCCTGCTCCGGGACCCGGACCGCGCGGAGCGGATGGGCGCGGAGGGGCGGGAGCGCGTGCTCGCCTCGTTCGACCTCGCCGAGCGGATCCGCGACCTCGAGGACCTCTACGACCGGGCGGCCGGCCGATCGATACCGACGACGACGGACGGAGATCGCGGATGAGCCGCGCCGAGCACCGCGCCGACGATCCGCGACCGGGCCTCCGTCCGGCCTCCGCCGGGCGGGAGAGGTGAGCCTGCGCCGGAGCACCGTCGACGCGACCGCCTGGACGGCGGTCTCGTTCGCCGTCGCGCTCGTCGTGCAGCTCGGGCAGTTCGCGCTCCTGGCAAGGCTGCTGGACCCCTCCGAGATGGGGATCATCGCGATCGTCGCCCTGCTCAACGCCTTCGTCGACATCTTCCTCGGCATGGGGGTCGCCCAGGCGATCATCCAGCGCCGGCGGGCGACCAGCTTCGAGCTCTCGTCGGTCTTCTGGCTCAACCTCTCCGTCGGGCTCCTGGTCACCGTCGCCGTCCTCCTGGGTGCCGCACCGATCGCCTCCCTGCTCGGGTCCGCCGCCGCGGCGCCGGTCCTCACCGTCGCCTCGCTCGTGTTCGTGGGCAGCGCAGCCGGGCAGGTGCCGAGAGCGGTGCTCGAGAAGGGGATCCGGTTCCGAGCGGTCGCCGTGTCCGAGACGATCGCTCTCGTCGGCGGATTCGCCGTGACGGTCTGCCTCGCGGTCTCGGGCGCGGGGGCGCTCTCCTACGCGTGGGGGCTCGTCGCGACCGCGGCTCTGCGCTCCGTGCTCGCCCTCGTGCAGGCCCGCCGCTGGTTCCGGCTGCGGTTCCGGTTCCGGATCCGCGAGACCGCCCGCTTCCTCTCCTTCGGCGTCTTCCAGACCCTCGACGGCATCGTCAACTACCTGGGGTCGAACGCCGGCTCGCTCGCGATCGGCCGCCTGCTCGGACCGGCCCAGCTGGGCGGGTACACCCTGGGATACAACCTCGCCGTGAACCTCCCCGCGAGGGTCAACCCGATCGTGACGCGGGTGATGTTCCCGGTGTTCTCCTCGATCCAGCACGACCGCGAGCGCGTCGCGCGGAACCACCTCCGCGTCACCGCGGTGCTCAGCATGGCGAGCATCCCGCCGCTGATGCTGGTGGCGCTGCGCTCCGAGGAGATCGTGCGGCTGTTCTACGGACCCGGCTGGGGCTGGATCGCGGGCATGACGAGCGCGCTGACGGTGGTGGGCGCGGTGCGGGCCATCGGCAACCCGGTCGGCTTCATCCTGATGGCGATGGACCGGGTGCGGTTCGGGCTGGTCGTGAACATCGCGAAGACCGCGATCACGATCCCGATGATCGTCGGCGGGGGAGTGCTGTTCGGACTCGACGGCTTGATCGGCGGGCTGCTGCTCTCGAGCGCTCTCGGCTTCGCCGTCACCTGCGCCGTGCTGCGGGTGGTGCTCGGAGTGCGCCTCGGCGCGTTCCTGCGCGCGTGCGCCGCGGGGCCGCTGCTCGCCGCACCGATGGCGATCGTGCTGCTCCTGCTCCGCCTGCTCCCCGAGGGCGCGCCCCTGGGGCTGCTCCCGGTGGAGCTGGCGCTCGCGGGCCTCGTGCTGGGAGCGACCGCCCTCCTGGCGCCGGGGCGCGACATCGCCGAGGCGCGATCGCTCGTCCTGTCGCGACTGCCCGCCCGGCTCCGGCTCGGCTCCGCCGCCCCGGTCGAGGTTGCCGTGGTGCTGGCCGCCGAGGAGCGCTTCGACGGCAGCGGGGGAGCCGTGGCGACCTGGGTCCGCGAGACGGTGTCCCGGTCCTCGCTCCGGATCGCCGTGCACGCGCCGTGGTCGTCGGCGTCACCGGGCGTGGACGTCCGGCCGCACCGCCTGTACCGGCGGATCTACGCGGTCCAGCGGCGCGCGGCACTCCTCCTGGCGCGTCGGCGCGACAGCGACCCGGGCGCCGAGCTGCGTCGGCTGTCCTTCGGTGGCCGCTTCTGGCTGCTGGTGCTCGCTCCGTCGCTGCGCCGTGTCCCGACGGTCTGGATCCACAACCGCCCCCGCTACGCCGTGCGCCTGCGCCGCCTGGGCTACCGGGGGCGGATCGTCGCACACCTGCACAACGACCTGCTCGATCACCTGCCGCCCGATCCCGCCGCGGCCCGGCGCTACCTCGACGCGGTCGACGAGTGGATCTTCTGCAGCGAGTTCCTGCGCGCCCGAGCGGTCGACCGGTACGGCCTGATCGCCACAGCCGTCCTGTACAACGGGGTCGTCCCTCCGCCCGAGGTCCCGCCGGCGCCGCTCGGCGGTACTGCGGAGGCGGTCTTCGCCGGGAGGCTGGTGGCCGAGAAGGGAGCCCGCGAGGCCGTCGAGATCGTGAGGCGGATGCGGAGCGAGCACGGCGCCGATCTGCGGCTGGTCATCGCCGGCGCATCGGGCCTCGGGGACGACGCGACGCCCACCCCGTACGTCCGAGCGCTCGACGAGGCGGTCGCCACCCTGCCCGGCGTCGTGCGCCGGCTCCCGTTCCTCCGGCACGAGGACCTGCTGGAGCTGTTCGGCTCCTCGGCGCTCCTGCTCTACCCCTGCCGCTGGGACGAGCCGTTCGGGATGGTGGTGGTGGAGGCGCTCTCGCGGGGGATCCCCGTCGTGACGGTCGAGCGCGGAGGCCTCCCCGAGATCCTGCGCACCACCGACGGAGTGGTCGACGGATCCGTCCTCGTCCCGCCGGGCACGGAGGAGGAGGTCGCGGACGCCGTCCTCGCGGAGCTCCCCGCCCTCATCGCCTCGCTGCGCGATCCCCGGCGGCGCGCGGAGGTCGCTGCGGCGTCGCGGCGCCGAGCGGAGGACTTCGGCTGGCCGGGCATCGCCCGCCGCGCGGACGAGCTGCTGGCAGACCCCCGTGGCTGAGGCGCGGGGCCGCCGCGCGCACGCGGATCGACGTTCCGCGCCAAGCCCGTCGAGGCTCGTGCCGCGCGATTAGTGTCGGCGCGACATGCCACCTGCATCCCCTCTCCCGCCCGCGTCCGCCGACGCCACCGCCTCTCCCGTGCTGCTCGATCCGCCTCCCGCCCCGGACCGGCGCCCGCGGACGACCCTCCCGCCGCGAGAGGTCGGCCCGTCGTCCCGGAATCGGCGCGCCGCTCCTCCGCTCCGCCAGACGGAGGCCGCCACCGGCACCTCCGCGGAACGGCTCTGACATGGGCCGCCACGCCGACGACGCCCTCCTCCGCCGCCCGACCGCCTCTCGTCCCTCCGTCATCGCCGCGACCCGCGTCACCGACGCTCCGGAGACCCGCGGGCTGCCCTCGCGCGCGCCGGCGGATCCCGCTCAGCGGCGGCACGAGCGGATCGTGCTCGTCTTCCTCGCGGTGCTCCTGGCGCTGAGCGTCGTGCAGCTCTACACCCTGGGGCCCGTCACCGCTCCGGTCGCCTGGAGCCTGCTCTTCCTCCCGTACTCCGTCGCGCGGCTGCGCGGCGGGCGGATCGACCGGTTCGTGGTCGTGGTCCTCCTCGTGATCGCCGGCACCCTCTTCGCGCTCACCTACTCCGGAGCACGCGCGGCCGCGCTGCGCGACGTGGTCTCCGTCGTCTCCTTCCTCACTCCGTACCTGGCCGTCCGCGGGCTCGGCGACGGCGCCTGGCGTGTCGTCGGCCGCGCCCTCGGCTGGGCGGCGCCCGTGTTCCTCTTCCAGGTGACGCTCACGATCCTCTTCCAGCTCGATCCCGTGCAGGAGACCGCCTACCTCCGGTGGCCGGACGCGGTGCTGTTCTCCGACATCTACGTGCGGGACATCTTCACGACGTCCTTCAACAACGTCCTGCAGGAGAAGTCGGGAGGGTTCTTCCTCAACGGCAACATCGCCTCGATGTACATGGCCACGACCGGCGCGCTGGCCTTCGCCGTCTGGAGACGGCAGCGGGGGAGGCTCCTCCTGCTCGTCGCCGTCGCCGGGCTGGTCGGCGCCCTCTTCACGCTGTCCAAGACCGCGATCGTCCTCGCGATCGTCCTGCCCCTGCTGGTCGCCGCGATCCGCGGACTCAAGGGACGCAGCCTCGGTCCGGTCGCCTGGATGATCACCATCCCCTCCGGGATCACGGCCGTGTACGCCGTCGCCGTGTCCTTTCCGCAGCTGGCGGAGGCGGGCCTGCTCACGCTCGGGGCCCGCGGCGACTTCCTGCGCCTGGCTGCGAGTGCGTTCCCCGACAACTGGCTGCTGGGGCTGGGGTACGGCGGATGGCAGGAGCTGTGGCTGGCGCGCGGGTCGCAGTTCACCCAGCACAGCGAGCCGCGCCCGCCTCACAACCTCCTCGTCACCGCGTGGACCAACGGCGGGCTCCTGATCGCGCTCCCCGTCCTCGCGTTCCTCCTCCTCGCCACCGTCGCCGTCGTGCGCCTGCTCCTCCGGGTCGCCCGGAACGAGGCCGTCGCCGTCGGGGCGCTCGCCGTCGCCGTCCTCTGGACGTTCCTGCACGGGATGGCCGACAACACCACCTGGTTCGGCGATCAGCACTCGCTCGCGACGCTCGCCGTCTCCGTGGCGCTCGTGGGCGTCCTGTCGGCGGAGGTCCCCGCGCCGGGCCGAGTGCCTCACGGAAGCGCTCCGGCGGCCTCGGCCGGCACGGGTCGGGCGCCGCTGCGACGGCCGCCGAGCCCCGGCCTCGGGCGGCGCTGACGCGACCGCCGCGCCGCAGCCGGTCCGGACACGGACCGCGCCGGTATCATCGACCCGTTATGGCACGCATCTACGACTGCTCCGTCGACACGGACCTCCTGACCGGCACCCGTCTCGCGCGGACGGCCATCGGCCGCGGCGAGCTCGTGGTGATCCCCACCGACACCGTCTACGGCGTCGCGGCCAACGCGTTCGACGCCGCCGCGGTCCAGCGCCTGCTCGACGCGAAGGGACGGACGAGGCAGTCGCCGCCGCCCGTCCTGATCGGGGACGTGGCCGCCCTCGACGCCCTCGCCGAGAACGTGCCGGAGGCGGTGCGCGACCTCGCGCGCGAGTTCTGGCCCGGCGGGCTCACCATCGTCCTGCACGCCCAGCCCTCACTGGTCTGGGACCTGGGCGAGACGCGCGGGACCGTGGCGCTGCGCATGCCGGACAACCCGGTGACGATCGAGCTCCTCGCCGAGACCGGTCCGCTGGCGGTCTCCTCCGCCAACCGCACGGGGCAGCCCTCGGCCACGACCGCACAGGAGGCGTTCGACCAGCTCGGCGACTCCGTCGACGTCTATCTCGACGCCGGCGCCGCCGGATCGCGCTACAGCGACCGCCCCGCGGGCGCCAGCGAGTCCTCGACGATCGTCGATGCGACAGCGCTGAGCTTCGAGGGCGGCACCCTGCGCATCCTGCGCCAGGGCGTCGTGTCGGCCGAGCGGATCCGCGAGGTCGTCGGCGACCTGCTGCCGGATCCGGACGCGCCCCGCGCCGAGACGTCGGAGCCAGACGCCTCCACGGTCGGCGCGGCGCAGGCCGGGGACCAGCAGGAGCCCGCCGAGACCGCGACCGGCAGCGACCCGTACGCCTTCGAGCGGACCCCGACAGCGCGCCCCGACTGGGCCTCCGGCGCCCGCCTGCAGGACGACTCCGCTCCCGTCGATTCCGCCGATGCGCCGGACACGGGCTCGTCGAGCACGAACGCGCCGACGCCCAACACCGGCACCGGCGCCGCCCGCACCGACTCCGCTCCGGGTGAGTAACCGGTGATCACCTTCGCCCTCGTCTCGCTCGCGGTCGCGCTCGTGACCGGAGCGCTGTCGTGGGTCATCTGGAAGCTGAGCCTGAAGTACCGGCTCTACCCGAAGATCCGCGTCAGGGACATGCACACGCGGCCGACCCCCCGCCTGGGCGGCATCGCGATGTTCCTCGGGATCCTCGTCGGCTTCGGCATCGCCTCCCAGCTGCCCTACTTCCGGCTGGTGTTCGCCAATCCCGAGCCGATCCTCGCGATCCTCGGCGCGAGCCTGCTCATCGTCCTCATCGGCGTCGCCGACGACATCTGGGACCTGGACTGGACCACGAAGCTGGCCGGTCAGCTGATCGCCGCCGGCCTGATCGCCTGGAAGGGCGTGCAGATCGTCTCCCTGCCGATCGGCGGCCTGACCGTCGGCTCGCCGTGGATGTCGCTGATCATCACCGTGCTCGCGATCGTCCTGGTCACCAACGCGCTCAACTTCATCGACGGCCTCGACGGCCTCGTGGCGGGCGTCGCCCTGATCGCCAACGGGGTCTTCTTCCTCTACAGCTACCTGCTGGTGCAGCAGACCTCGCCCACCGACTACTTCAACCTGGCCTCGCTCATCGCGGTCCTGCTCGTCGGCGCCTGCGCCGGATTCCTCCCCATCAACTGGCGTCCGGCGCGGATGTTCATGGGCGACAGCGGCGCACTGCTGATCGGGATGCTGATGGCCACCTCCGCGATCGCGGTCACCGGCCAGATCGACCCGGCGCAGCTCGCGGCGAAGGAGCTCCTGCCCGCGTTCATCCCGATCATCCTGCCGTTCGCGATCCTCGTGGTGCCGCTGATGGACTTCGGCCTCGCTGTGATCAGGCGCCTGCGCGCGGGAAAGTCGCCGTTCAGCGCCGACCGGAAGCACCTGCACCACCGCCTGCTCGACATGGGGCACTCCCACCTGCACGCCGTGCTGATCTTCTACGCGTGGACCGCCGTCGTCGCCGTCAGCTGCCTGCTGATGTTCGTGGTCGACGTGCTGTGGGTCCCGCTCGTCTTCCTCGGAGTCGGTCTGCTGGTCTGCACCGTCGTCACGCTCGCCCCGCTCAGCCGCCGCAAGCGGCTCGAGGCGGCGGCGCAGTCCGCGGAGGCCTCACCCGTCCTCGACCCCCTCGACCGCGCGTCCTCGACGGAGCTGCTCCGTCCGCCGGCCGGACTCCCGATCGACCGGGACACGACAGCGCCGACCACGGCGCGGAAGGAAGCATCATGACCGGAGCCTCCCCGGCCACCCCCCGTCCGCAGCCCGCGTCCGTCCCCGTCCTGCGCCGCGCGCTGGTCGTGGGCGGCCTCTTCGTGCTCGCCCTGGCCGTTCTCGGCACCGTCGTCGGCGGGATCGCCGCCGGGGGAGAGGGCGCGATCGGAGCCCTCCTCGGCGCGATCGTCGGCGGCGTGATGGTGCTCCTCACCGCCGCGAGCATCCTCGTCGCCAACCGCCTCGACATCGGCGGGTTCTTCGCCGTCGTCCTCGGCACGTGGCTCGCCAAGTTCGTGCTGTTCGTGATCGCCGCCCTGGTCCTGCGCGATCAGCCGTGGCTGAACAGCACCGCGATGTTCGTCACGATCATCGTCGCCGTCCTGGGGTCCCTGGTGATCGACGTCCTCGTCGTCTCGCGCTCGCGCATGCCGAACGTCAGCGACATCGCTCGATGAGGACGAGCCGAACGGTTCCTGAGAGGACCACGATTCGGCTCTCAGGCCGTTCTGTTGCTACAGTAGGGACGAATCCCGCAGGCGAACGTGTCCTCAGATTGTCTCATCGTTGATGGCGGTCGTCGAGCACGATCGCCGTCCGAGCGGAAAACCCCACCTTTCGTCGTCGCGAGAGCGTTGCGTCCGAATGATTCGATTCGGTCGGCTGCAACGTGCCACGCCCCGAATTCCAGGAGCTAGCGCTGTTTGCTAACGCTGTGACCCTGTTGGTCTCGTCCTCGACCGGTGAGAGTGACTTCCACACCCCGTCGATCTCCGAGTTCTTCCCGCCCGGTTTCCTCTTCGAGGGAACCCCTTTCGAGATCAACCGCGTCATGCTGGTCCGCTTCATCGCGGTCATCGCACTGATGCTGTTCTTCTGGCTCGGGACGCGCAAGCTGCGCCTCGTCCCCGGCCGCTTCCAGAACGTCGTCGAGCTCGCGTTCGACTTCGTCCGCGTCACCATCGCCAAGGACATCCTCGGCGAGAAGGACGCGCGCCGGTTCCTCCCGATCCTCGTGACGATCTTCTTCGCGATCATCTCGATGAACCTGACCGGCATCGTCCCGTTCCTGAACATCGCGGGGACCTCCGTGGTGGGCATGCCGCTCTTCCTCGGCCTGGTCGCCTACGTGACGTTCATCTACGCCGGCATCAAGGACCGGGGGATGGGCTTCTTCAAGAACGCCCTGTTCCCGCCCGGAGCGCCGTTCCTGATCTACTTCATCCTCACGCCGATCGAGCTGCTGCAGACGTTCATCATCCGTCCGCTCTCGCTCGCGCTGCGGCTCGTGATGAACATGATCGTCGGCCACCTCCTGCTGGTGCTGTGCTTCTCGGCCACGCAGTTCTTCCTCTTCAGCTCCCAGATCGACCCGGGCTTCAAGCTCTTCGGCGTCGTGACCTTCGCCTTCGGCGGTGCGTTCACGCTCTTCGAGCTCCTCGTCGCCGTGCTGCAGGCCTACATCTTCACCCTCCTCGCTGCGGTCTACATCCAGTTGGCCGTCGCCGAGGAGCACTGACCCCACTACTCACGGGCTCCCGCCCGTTCTCACGATCACCCCACTGAAAGGACCCACTCGTGGACTCAGTCACCGTTCTCGCCGAACTCACCGGCAACATCGCGACGGTCGGTTACGGCCTCGCAGCGATCGGCCCCGGCATCGGTGTCGGCATCGTCGCGGGCAAGACCGTCGAGGCCATGGCGCGCCAGCCCGAGATGGCCGGCCGCCTCCAGACCACGATGTTCCTCGGCATCGCGTTCACCGAGGTGCTCGCGCTCATCGGCCTCGCCACCTACTTCATCTTCGCGGCGTAGTCGTGTTCAGCACCGCTGTGAACATCGCTGCGGAAGAAGGTGACGTCCCCGCGGTCATTCTGATCCCGGAGTTCTACGACTTCTTCTGGTCGGGGGTGATCTTCCTCATCCTGCTGTTCTTCTTCTGGAGGCTGGTCCTGCCGCGCCTGCAGAAGATGCTCGACGCGCGCTCCGCCGCGATCGAGGGGAACATCGCGAAAGCCGACGAGGCCCAGCGACAGGCCGAGGCCGCCCTCGAGAAGTACACCGCCCAGCTGGCCGAGGCCCGCGCCGAGGCCGGAGTGATCCGTGAGAAGGCGAACGCCGACGGCAACGCGATCGTGGCGGCGAAGAAGGAGCAGGCGCAGGTCGAGGCCGAGCGCATCCTCCACAACGCGCACGCTCAGATCGAGGCGGACCGTCAGGCCGCCGTGGTCTCGCTCCGCTCCGAAGTCGGAACCCTCGCCATCGACCTCGCCTCCGGCGTGATCGGCGAGAGCCTCAACGACGACGCGAAGGCGTCCGCGATCGTGGACCGCTTCCTCGCCGACCTCGAGGCCTCGGAGAAGGCGAACAACTGATGGGCAGCGCGTCCAGGCAGGCACTCGCATCGGCGAAGGCGGAGCTCTCCGCCCTCGCCGGTCAGGCGTCCCTCGACACGGCCCAGCAGCTCTTCGAGGCCGCACGGGTCATCGACGGCCAGGCGCAGCTGCGCGCGGCCCTCGCCGACCCGAGCGCCGACTCGAGCAGCAAGCAGGCTCTCGTCGCCCGCGTGTTCGGTCCCTTCGGCGAGCCGGCCAAGCGCCTGCTCACCGTGATCGTCGGCCACCGCTGGTCGAGCCCGAGCGACATGGTCGCCGGGGTCGAGGAGGTCGGGGTCCGCGCGATCGCGTCGTCCGCTCCGGAGGGCGTCAACCTCGAGAAGGAGCTCCACTCCTTCGGCGAGGTCGTCGCTTCCGACGCCCAGCTCGAGCTCGCGCTCGGCAGCAAGCTCGCCGCCGCCGACTCGAAGGTCGCGCTCGTGCAGCGCCTCCTCGAGGGCAAGGCCGCGGCCGAGACGCTGGCGATCCTCCGGCAGCTGATCGCGCACCCGCGCGGTCGCCGCATCCCGGAGCTCGTCCGCTTCGCAGCAGGCGTGGTCGCCGACCAGGGCGGGTTCATCCTCGCCACGGTCTCGGTCGCCGCACCGATCGCCCCCGAGCAGCTCGACCGGCTCCGCTCGGCGCTCACGCGCCAGTACAGCAGACCGGTCTCCGTCAACGTCGTGGTCGATCCCTCCCTCCTGGGCGGGATGCGCCTGCACGTCGGCGACGAGGTCATCGACGGAACCGTCTCCGCACGGCTGTCCGACCTGAAGCTCCAGCTCGCGTCCTGACGGGCGCACGTATCCTCAGAGGGCACTGCCCTCGACCCCCGCACCATCCAGGTCAGGCCCCGACGACCTCTTCGGCTCGCACGGACCCAACGAATAGGAATTCCCATGGCAGATATCACCATCAGCCCGGATGAGATCCGCGACGCGCTGAAGGACTTCGTCTCGTCGTACGAGCCGGGCAAGGCCTCCACCACCGAGGTCGGCTACGTCATCGACGCCGCCGACGGCATCGCCCACGTCGAGGGCCTCCCCGGCGTCATGGCCAACGAGCTCATCCGCTTCTCCAACGGCGTCCTGGGCCTGGCCCAGAACCTCGACGAGAACGAGATCGGCGTCGTCGTCCTCGGCGAGTTCTCCGGCATCGAGGAGGGCATGGAGGTCACCCGCACCGGCGAGGTCCTCTCGGTCCCCGTCGGCGACGGCTACCTCGGGCGCGTCGTCGACCCGCTCGGCAACCCGATCGACGGACTCGGCGAGATCGCCTCCGAGGGCCGCCGCGCCCTCGAGCTCCAGGCTCCCGGCGTCATGTCGCGCAAGTCGGTCCACGAGCCGCTGCAGACCGGCATCAAGGCCATCGACGCGATGATCCCGGTCGGCCGCGGCCAGCGCCAGCTCATCATCGGGGACCGCCAGACCGGCAAGACGGCCATCGCGATCGACACGATCATCAACCAGAAGGCCAACTGGGAGTCGGGCGACACGAACAAGCAGGTCCGCTGCATCTACGTCGCGATCGGCCAGAAGGGCTCGACCATCGCCTCGGTGAAGGGCGCGCTCGAGGACGCCGGAGCGATGGAGTACACGACCATCGTCGCGTCCCCGGCCTCCGACCCCGCCGGCTTCAAGTACCTCGCCCCCTACACCGGCTCGGCCATCGGCCAGCACTGGATGTACGGCGGCAAGCACGTCCTGATCATCTTCGACGACCTGTCGAAGCAGGCCGAGGCCTACCGCGCCGTGTCGCTCCTCCTGCGCCGCCCGCCGGGACGCGAGGCGTACCCGGGTGACGTCTTCTACCTGCACTCCCGTCTGCTGGAGCGCTGCGCGAAGCTGTCCGACGAGCTCGGCGCGGGCTCGATGACCGGTCTCCCGATCATCGAGACCAAGGCGAACGACGTCTCGGCCTACATCCCGACCAACGTGATCTCGATCACCGACGGCCAGATCTTCCTCCAGTCCGACCTCTTCAACGCCAACCAGCGTCCCGCGGTCGACGTGGGCATCTCGGTCTCGCGGGTCGGCGGCGACGCGCAGGTCAAGTCGATCAAGAAGGTCTCCGGCACGCTGAAGCTCGAGCTGGCGCAGTACCGCTCGCTCGAGGCCTTCGCGATGTTCGCCTCCGACCTCGACGCCGCCTCGCGCCGTCAGCTCGCCCGCGGCGCCCGCCTCACCGAGCTGCTCAAGCAGCCGCAGTACTCGCCGTACCCCGTCGAGGAGCAGGTCGTCTCGATCTGGGCCGGAACGAACGGCAAGCTCGACGAGGTCCCGGTCCCCGACGTGCTGCGCTTCGAGCGCGAGCTCCTGGACTACCTGGGCCGCAACACACAGGTGCTGAACACCCTCCGCGACACCAACGTGCTCTCCGACGACACCGTCGCCGAGCTCAACCGTGCCGTCGACGGCTTCAAGCTGGAGTTCCAGACCGGTGAGGGCAAGCCGCTCGCCTCGGTCGGGCGCGAGGAGCACCAGGCCATCGCGGCCGACGAGGTCGGCCAGGAGAAGATCGTCAAGGGCCGTCGCTGACCAGCGGCATCCCGTCGATTCGCCACTTTTAGGACAACAGGAGACACATGGGAGCGCAACTCCGGGTCTACCGGTCGAAGATCCGCTCGGCCCAGACGACCAAGAAGATCACTCGGGCCATGGAGCTGATCTCGGCCTCGCGCATCCAGAAGGCGCAGAACCGCGTCGCTGCCGCGGCGCCGTACTCGAACGCGATCACCCGCGCCGTGTCCGCTGTCGCGACCTACTCGAACGTGGAGCACCCGCTCACGACCGAGCGCGAGAAGCTGGACACGGCCGCGATCGTGATCTTCACCTCCGACCGCGGCCTCGCCGGGGCGTTCTCCTCGAGCGTGCTCAAGGAGGCCGAGGAGCTGGCCGCGCTGCTGCGCAGCGAGGGCAAGGAGGTCGTCTTCTACCTGGTCGGACGCAAGGCGAACGCGTACTTCTCGTTCCGGAAGCGGGTCAGCGTCCGCGTCTGGACGGGCGGCACCGACCAGCCCGTGTTCGAGACGGCGAAGGAGATCGCGGACGCGGTCGTCGAGTCGTACAACCTCGATGACGAGGAGGGCGGCGTGGACGAGATCCACCTCGTCTACAACCGCTTCGTCAGCATGGTCACCCAGCAGCCGACCGTCGTCCGGCTGCTGCCGCTCGAGGTCGTCGAGGGCGCCGAGGAGCAGAACAGCGAGCTGTACCCGCTCTACGAGTTCGAGCCCGACCCCGAGACCGTCCTCGACCGCCTCCTGCCCGTGTACGTCGAGAGCCGCATCTTCAACGCGATGCTGCAGTCGGCGGCCTCGGAGCACGCGGCACGTCAGAAGGCCATGAAGTCGGCGAGCGACAACGCGGACACGCTGATCAAGACCTACACGCGTCTCGCCAACAACGCCCGCCAGACCGAGATCACGCAGCAGATCGCCGAGATCGTCGGCGGCGCCGACGCCCTGTCCTCCTCCAAGTAAGAGGGCTCCGCTCCACACAGTTTCGACTCCGCCCTCCGGGAGCGGTGAGACCACAGAAGGAAGTAGCAATGACACTGACCGCACCTGAGGCGGCGACCGGGACGTCGGGCGGGGCCATCGGCCGCATCGCCCGCGTCACTGGCCCCGTCGTTGACATCGAGTTCCCCCACGACGCGATCCCCGAGGTCTACAACGCGCTCTACACGCACGTCGAGGTCGAGGGCGTCTCGAGCAAGCTGACCTTCGAGGTCGCGCAGCACCTGGGCGACGACCTCGTCCGGGCCATCTCCCTGAACCCCACCGACGGACTCGTCCGCGGCCAGGAGGTCCACGACACCGGCCTGCCGATCTCGGTCCCGGTCGGCGACGTGACCAAGGGCAAGGTCTTCAACGTGATCGGCGAGGTGCTCAACGCCGACGCCGACGGGAAGATCAACGGAGAGTCGTTCGAGATCACCGAGCGCTGGCCGATCCACCGCAAGCCCCCGCAGTTCGACCAGCTCGAGTCCAAGACCGAGCTGTTCGAGACCGGCATCAAGGTCATCGACCTGCTCACTCCGTACGTGCAGGGCGGCAAGATCGGCCTGTTCGGCGGCGCGGGCGTCGGCAAGACCGTCCTCATCCAGGAGATGATCCAGCGCGTCGCGCAGGACCACGGTGGAGTGTCCGTGTTCGCCGGCGTCGGCGAGCGCACCCGTGAGGGCAACGACCTCATCGCCGAGATGGAGGAGGCGGGCGTCTTCGACAAGACCGCTCTCGTCTTCGGCCAGATGGACGAGCCGCCGGGAACGCGTCTGCGCGTCGCCCTGTCGGCACTGACCATGGCGGAGTACTTCCGCGATGTGCAGAAGCAGGACGTGCTGCTCTTCATCGACAACATCTTCCGCTTCACGCAGGCCGGCTCGGAGGTGTCGACCCTCCTGGGCCGCATGCCCTCCGCGGTGGGCTACCAGCCGAACCTCGCCGACGAGATGGGTGTGCTCCAGGAGCGCATCACCTCGACGCGCGGACACTCGATCACCTCGCTGCAGGCGATCTACGTCCCCGCCGACGACTACACCGACCCGGCGCCGGCGACCACCTTCGCCCACCTCGACGCGACCACCGAGCTCTCCCGTGAGATCGCGTCGAAGGGCCTCTACCCGGCCGTCGACCCGCTCACGTCCACCTCGCGCATCCTCGACCCCCGCTACCTGGGCGCCGACCACTACCGCGTGGCGACGAACGTGAAGCAGATCCTGCAGAAGAACAAGGAGCTGCAGGAGATCATCGCGATCCTCGGTGTCGACGAGCTGTCGGAGGAGGACAAGATCACGGTGTCGCGTGCGCGCCGGATCCAGCAGTTCCTCTCGCAGAACACCTACATGGCGAAGAAGTTCACCGGTGTCGAGGGATCGACCGTCCCGCTGAAGGACACGATCGAGTCGTTCGACGCGATCACCAAGGGCGAGTTCGACCACGTGGCCGAGCAGGCGTTCTTCAACGTCGGCTCGATCTCGGACGTCGAGGAGAAGTGGACCCAGATCCAGAAGGAGAACGGCTGATCATGGCCGGGACCCTGAAGGTCAGCGTCGTGTCCGCGAACGCCGAGGTGTGGTCCGGAGAGGCGAAGCAGCTCACGGCTCGCACGGTCGAGGGCGAGATCGGCATCCTCGCCGGCCACGAGCCGATGCTCGCGATCCTCGCCACCGGCGAGGTGCGCGTCACGGCCCTGGACGGCACGCGTCTCACCGCGCAGGCCGACGACGGCTTCCTGTCCGTCGAGAACGACGTGGTGACCGTGGTCGCCCGTCAGGCATCGCTGGTCTAGTACACCGCCGCTCACCGCGGCTCGGAGGGGCCGGACGATCATCGCGATCGTCCGGCCCCTTCGTCGTGCCGCCCGTCCCTCTTCTCCGAAGGAGTCCTGTGCACGTCCTGCTGCCACCGTCCGAGACGAAGCGCGACGGCGGCGACGAGCCGTTCGTGCTCGAGTCGCTCGCCTTCCCCGAGCTCCACGCGAAGCGGCGCGAGCTGGCGGAGGCGCTGATCGCGCTGGCCGGGGACCCCGAGCTCTCTGCCCGGGCGCTGAAGCTCGGTCCGCGTCAGCTCGGCGAGATCGATCGCAACGCGGGGCTCGCGACCGCGGCAGGTCTCCCCGCGGTCGACCGCTTCGACGGGGTGCTGTTCGATGCGCTCGACGCGCGCAGCCTCGATTCCGGTGCACGGGAGGTGCTCGGTCGGACGGCGATCGTGCAGTCCGCGCTCTGGGGGCCGATCCGCGCCCTCGACCTGATCCCTGCATACCGTCTGTCCCACGACTCCCGTGTGCCGGGCAGACCGCTCAAGCGGTGGTGGGCGGCGGAGGCCGGGCGGGTGCTGAGCGCGCTCGACGGGCTCGTCCTCGATCTGCGGAGCGAGGCGTACGCGGCGCTCGGACCGGTCCCTGCGGGCGAGGGGCGGTTCTTCGTCCGCGTCCGCTCGCGCGGGGCCGACGGCGTCCTCCGGTCGCTGAACCACTTCAACAAGCAGGGCAAGGGACGCTTCGTCAGGGCGCTGGCGGAGGACCGGGTGGCGACGGAGTCGCTCGGCGAGCTCTCGGCGTGGGCGGCCGGGCGCGGGTTCCTGCTCGCCGAGAACCGGCACACGGGAGAGCTCGACCTCGTCGTGCCGGAGTCGTAGGCGTCAGCGTCGGCGCCAGCAGCCGGTGAGGTGGTCGTCGACGACTCCGGCCGACTGCATCAGCGCGTACGCGGTGGTCGGTCCGACGAAGCGGAGCCCAGCGGCCTTCAGCGCTCGCGCGAGCGCCGTCGACCCGGGCGTCGTCGCAGGGACGTCGGCGGCTCGGACCACCCGGTCCTCGACGTCCGGATCGTGGAAGGACCACACGAGCTCGTCGAGCGCGCCCTCGCCACTCTGCTCCAGGAGCGCGAGCACGGCCCGGGCGTTGTCCCGGGTGGCGATGATCTTCGCGCGGTTCCGGATGATGCCGCTGTCCTCCATCAGCCGCTCGACATCGGTGTCGTCGTACCGGGCGACGCGGGCCGGATCGAAGCCGTCGAAGGCCTCGCGGAACCTCGGCCGCTTGCGGAGGATCGTGATCCAGGAGAGGCCGGACTGGAACGCCTCGAGGGAGACCTTCTCGAACAGCGGGCGATCTCCGTGCAGCGGGGTGCCCCATTCCTCGTCGTGGTAGCGGCGGTACTCCGGATCCGCGCCGCTCCAGGCGCAGCGGACCAGGCCGTCCTCTCCCTCGACGAGTCCGTCGGCCGTGCTCATCGGTGGGGGATCCCCTCGTGATCGAGAAGCCAGGCTTTCGTGGCGACGCCCTCGCCCGCGCTGAAGCCGGTGATCCGTCCGTCGCTCGCGAGGACGCGGTGGCAGCCCACGATGATCGGCACCGGGTTCGCACCTACCGCTCCGCCGATCGGCCGGCCCGCCCGGGGGCGACCGGCGGCCGTGCCCAGTGCGCCGTAGGAGGTGATCTCCCCGAAGCCCAGAGCCTGGAGCCGCTGCCAGATCTCGAGCTGGAAGGGCGTGCCGCGCAGAGCGACCGGCAGATCGAAAGAGCGGCGGGTTCCGTCGAAGTACTCGTCCAGCTGCTCGACGGCCCGCAGGAGCACCGGGAGGTCCGACTCCGGGAGGTGCTCGTGCGGGAGCAGACCGGCCTGCTCGATGGCGAGCGAGACGATCGCATCGCCGTCGCTGCCCACCTCGATGCGGCCGAGGGGGCTCGTCGTCCGTCGGACGTGAAGGGGAGTCGTTCTCATGCGTCGAGAGTATCCGCGGGACTCCCCACCGACCGGCGGGAATCGGACACCGGTGCAGAACTCGGCCGATCGGTCCCTGTGGAGGAATTCCTGGGGGCCGGAGGGCGCCATCCGTGCGCCGGCGATTCGGTGTCGATGGGACCTCTCCCTCCACAGGCGGCGATCTCGAGATCCTTCCGATGATCCCGAGGGCCGTCGCTCCCGGCGGGTGCGAGGGTCGGCAGGATCGCAGCATGACCTCCTCAGCGATCTTCCTCCACCCCGCTCCCGCCTCGCGTGTCCCGGCCTCACCCGACGACGCCGCCCTGTTCCACGCCGCTCACGGGTCCCGGCGGGGTGCGGCCGAGGCGAGCCTCGTGCTCGTCCCGTTCCGGGCCGGCGCGCCGAGCGGCTCGCTCCGCTTCGAGCTGTCGGGGGCGGATCCGTCCCTGATCGCGCGGGCCAGCCTCGGTGCGCTCGGCCGGTTCGGGCGGGTGCGGCGAGCACTCGCGCTGGTGCATCCCGGCGAGGCGGGTCCGGAGTCGTGCGAGGGACTCGTCGCCGCCCTCGAGGAGCGTGCGCGCCGGCTCCCCGGCCTCGCCCTCCGCGTCGCCGTGCTCCCGTCGTCCGGCGGCGACGACGGGCTCGAGGCCGGCGACCGGGACGACCCGCGAGCGGTGGCCGCCGCGGTCGACCGTCTCCTCGACCGCCACCCGCGGGCTGAACTGCCCGACGTGCTGTTGCGCGGTGTCGACGACCTCGTCCGGCGAGCTCTCGCCGGTCCCGATCCCGAGGTCCGGCCGGCGGGCCTGGCTGCGCTCGTCGTGGCCGTGCAGCGCAGCCGCGGTGCGGACCGCGTGCTGCGGTCGGCGCGGGGCGGTGACCCCGGCGCGGCGGGAGCGCTCGCCCCGCTGCTCCGCCGTGCCGCCGTCGTCGCACCCGCGAGCGAGCGAGCCGGAGTGCTCGTCCTCCTCGCGCGGATCCTGGCCGGTGAGGGCCGTGCCGACGAGGCCGGACGGCTCGCCGACGAGGCCGTCGCTCTCGATCCGCACCACGCAGGTGCGCGCCGGGTCGCGGCCGCACTCGCCGCCGATCGGCGGGAGCGCGCCGCGTGAGGTCGCTAGAGCCGCGACCAGGCCTCGGTGAGAACGCTCCGGAGGATCTGCTCGATCTCGTCGAACTCGCGCGGGCCGATGGTGAGCGGCGGTGCGAGCTGCACGACGGGATCGCCTCGGTCGTCCGCTCGGCAGTACAGCCCCGCGTCGAAGAGCCCCTTCGAGAGGAATCCGCGCAGCAGCCGCTCCGACTCGTCCTCGTCGAACGTCTCCTTCGTCGCCTTGTCCTTCACCAGCTCGATGCCGAAGAAGTAGCCGTCGCCCCGGACGTCGCCGACGATCGGCAGGTCGAGCAGCTTCTCGAGCGTGGACCGGAAGACGGGCGAGTTCTCTCGCACGCGCTCGTTCAGGCCCTCCTCCTCGAAGATGTCGAGGTTCTCGAGCGCGACCGCGGCCGAGACGGGGTGGCCGCCGAAGGTGTAGCCGTGCGGGAAGACGACCTGACCGTGGCGGAAGGGCTCGTAGATCCGATCGCTGACGATCGTCGCGCCGATGGGGGAGTAGCCGCTGGTCATCCCCTTCGCGCAGGTGATCATGTCCGGCACGTAGCCGTACTCGTCGCAGGCGAACATGTGCCCGATGCGGCCGAACGCGCAGATCACCTCATCGGACACCAGCAGCACGTCGTGCTTGTCGCAGATCTCGCGGACCCTCTGGAAGTACCCGGGAGGGGGCGGGAAGCAGCCGCCCGAGTTCTGCACGGGTTCCAGGAACACGGCGGCCACCGTGTCCGGCCCCTCGAACTCGATCATCTCCTCGATGCGGTTCGCCGCCCACAGGCCGAACGCCTCCAGGTCGTCGCCGTGCTCGGGAGCCCGGTAGAAGTTGGTGTTGGGGACACGGAAGCCGCCCGGCACCAGCGGTTCGAACATCGACTTCATCCCGGGGATGCCCGTGATCGCGAGCGCTCCCTGGGGAGTGCCGTGATACGCGACCGAGCGCGAGACGACCTTGTGCTTGCCCGGCTTGCCCTGCAGCTTCCAGTAGTGCTTGGCGAGCTTGAACGCCGTCTCCACCGCCTCGCCGCCGCCGGTCGAGAAGAAGACCCGGTTCAGGTCGCCCGGCGCGTGGTCGGCGAGCCGGTCGGCCAGCTCGATCGCCGAGGGGGTCGCGTAGGACCAGAGCGGGAAGAAGGAGAGCTCGGACGCCTGCTTCGCCGCGGCCTCCGCCAGTCGGCGCCGCCCGTGTCCCGCATTGACGACGAAGAGGCCGGACAGGCCGTCGAAGTACTTGCGCCCGGTGCTGTCCCAGATGTGGTGTCCCTCGCCGCGCGTGATGATCGGCACGCCCGCGCCCGAGTCCATCGTCGACTGACGGGTGAAGTGCATCCAGAGGTGGTCCTTCGCCTTCTTCTGCAGGGAGGCGTCGTCGGTCCCCCCAGGCGCGTCGGTCCCGCGGACGGGATCGCCCGACTCGAGGCCGGAGGTCGAGAAGGCTGTCTCGGTGGTCATCTTTTACCGCGTTCCCCAGTTGTAGAACTGCTTGTGGAGCTTCAGATAGACGAAGGTCTCGGTCGAGAGCACGCCGGGAAGCGACCGGATCTCCTGGTTGAGCAGGGCGATCAGATCGTCGTCGTTCTCGCACACGACCTCGGCGAGGATGTCGAAGGAGCCGGCCGTCAGCACGACGTAGTCGACGGCGGGGATGGAGGCGAGCCGGTCCGCGACGTCGCGGGTGTCGCCGGTGACGCGTACACCGATCATCGCCTGGCGGTAGAAGCCGAGCTGCATCGGATCCGTCACCGCGACGATCTGCATGACGCCCGACTCGGTGAGCTTCTGCACCCGCTGCCGGACGGCCGCCTCGCTCAGGCCCACGGCCTTGCCGATCTCGGCGTACGAGCGCCGACCGTCGGCCTGCAGCTGCTCGATGATCGCCTTCGACACCTCGTCGAGCTGGACAGGACGCTGAGAGGGCGGGCGAGACGGGGCCATGCGGCGATTCTGGCAGTCCACGGATGCCCGGGCAAGTGGATCCGCACGTCGGAGCTCGATCCGGCATCGGATCCGGTGGTCGGAGCGTCGACCCGTCTGCGCGACGGACATCGGGGGACAGCGATGGCGGCCGGCTCGGCGGAGGGCCGTCAGCGACTACCATCGGGAGGCGGCCGGGCACCCCTGGCGCCGGCGGTCACGGGCCGTCGGACCGGACGGCCGCGGGCCACGGGGATGCGAGGAGCAGCGATGACGCAGATCGGCCGCAGCCGCGCGTCCGTCACCGTCCCCGTCTCCGCCTGGAGCTCCGACGCACCCTCGGCCGAAGTCACCCTCGGCTGGGCCGCGCGCACCGAGACCGGCCACGTGCGCAGCGCGAACGAGGACAGCTACCTCGCCAAGAGCCCGCTCTTCGCTGTCGCCGACGGGATGGGCGGGCACGCGGCAGGAGAGGTCGCCAGCGACGCGGTCGTGTCGCGCCTGTCCACCGCGGCGCTCGGCGCGACCGTCGGAGCGGAGGAGATCGACCGGGCGCTTCGAGAGGCGGTCGGGGACATCGCCCGGCAGTCGCACACGGCCGACGTCGGCACCGGGACCACGGTCACCGGGATCGCGCTCACGGTGGTCGGGGGAGAGCCCTACTGGTCCGTCTTCAACATCGGCGACTCGCGCGTGTACCTGAGCGTCGCCGGGACCCTCGTGCAGCTCACCGTGGACCACTCCATCGTCCAGGAGCTGGTCGACGCGGGCCTGATCTCCCGCGACGAGGCCGACGTGCATCCGCACAGCAACGTGATCACCCGCGCGGTCGGCTTCCACGAGGCGCCCGTCCCCGACTACCGGCTCGTGCCCGTCCTCGCCGGATCGCGTCTGCTGATCTGCTCGGACGGACTCACGAAGGAGCTGACCGATGCCGGCGTCGGCCACCTGCTCAGCGGCACCGGCTCCGCTCAGGAGGCGGCCGACGCCCTGGTCGACGCCGCGCTAGACAACGGCGGGCGCGACAACGTCACCGTGATCGTCGTCGACGTCCTCGCGGTCACCGGCGACGAGGAGGCCGGCGCACCGGTCTGACGAGCAGCGCTCCGGCACGGGACGGCCGCGGTCGCGGTGCCGCCGGACCGCCCGCACGCGCCGAACGGCCGTACGACGGTCCTGCGCCTGCCGGTTCGCGTCGGGTTCGGCCGGCTCGAGGCTCCCCGCGCCGGCGCTGGGTACGATGGTGAGCGGAAGGGCGTTCTCGGTGATCTGCAGCACGTGTGGCTCCAACCTCGCTCCCGGGGCGATCCTCTGCGGCGAGTGCGGTTCGTCGGTGGCGGCGCATGCCACGACGGGTGCGTCCCGCCCCTCGTCCTCCGGCGACACGACGGTCCTCGACCCGTCCCGCCGTGCCTGGCTGCCGGGCCTGGCCCCCGGCCGGCACCGGCGTCCCGCCCCCGGCGCTCCGATGGCGCCGCCCTCGCAGGGGCTCGTGCGCCTCAGCTTCGCGACCGGGCAGCACGCGATCGTGACCGGCAACGGCCTGATCGGACGCCAGCCGCTCCCGGACCCCAACGAGACGTTCCGGCACATCCTCGCGATCCCGGATCCGTCGCGATCCCTCTCCAAGACCCACCTCGAGTTCGGCTTCGACGAGGGCGGGCTCTGGGTCAGGGACCGCTGGTCGGCCAATGGGTCCGTGCTGGTCGCGCCGACCCAGGCGCCACTCCCGCTCGAGGCCGGCCGCCGCTACCGCGCGAAGCTCGGCAGCCGGATCCTGCTCTCCTCCGTCGAGATGGCGGTCGAGCGCGTCGACGGGTCCGCCGGCGGCTCGGGACGCCCGCCCCTCACCCGCTGACGGCACGGCCTCCGGGGACCGAATCGGCGGTCGACACGGCCTCCGGGTGCGGAATTCGTGACGATCATGTTTCCGGATGAGCGTTCTCCTCCGTTCGCCGTGACAGGCGGATGAGCGCTGTGCCAGTATTTCCCCACGTTCGGCCCCCGAGGCACGAGCCCCGACGCAGTCAGGAGCCCCCGCCATGACCCGTCCCCTCCCGAGGGATCCCGTCCTCCGCCGGGCCGTCGCCGCGGCACGCTCGCACGAGCGCGAGCGCCGGGCGGTCCTCTCGCGTCGGGCGGTCCTCGGCGGGATCGGCCTCGGAGCGGGTGCCCTCGCCCTGGCCGCCTGCGCCCCGCAGACCCGTGCCGCTCCGACCGCCGCCGCCGACGGATCGGCCGGCGACCCGCGCCTGGTGTGGGACAACTGGCCCGCCTACATGGACGAGGACGACGACGGGAACCACCCCACGCTCCAGGGCTTCGAGGAGCAGACGGGCATCGCGGTGACCTACAACGTCGCCGTCGACGACAACAACTCGTACTACGGCAAGGTGAAGGACCAGCTCGCGCTCGGGCAGTACATCGGCGCCGACACGGTCTGCCTGACGGAGTGGATGGTCTCGCGCCTGGTCCGCCGCGGCTACGTCCAGGAGCTCGACCACGCGAACATCCCGAACATCGCCAACCTCACCCCCTCGCTGGCGAACCCCGACTTCGATCCGGGCCGCCGGCTCTCCCTCCCGTACCAGGCGGGGTTCTCGGGCATCTGCTGGAACAGGGAGAAGCTGCCGAAGGGCCTCTCGAGCATCGAGGAGCTGTGGGATCCGTCGCTCCGCGGCCGCGTCGGCGTGCTGAGCGAGATGCGCGACACGATCGGGCTGATCATGCTCGCTCAGGGGACGGACATCGCCGGCTCCTGGGGCGACGACGAGTACATGAACGCGATCGACGTCTTCCGCGAGCAGGTCGACGCCGGACAGATCCGCAACATCAAGGGGAACGCGTACCTCAACGACCTGCAGAACGAGGACACCCTCGCGGCGATCTGCTGGTCCGGCGACATCACCCTGATCAACGCCGAGGCCGGCGACAAGTGGGAGTTCGCCTTCCCCGACTCGGGCGGCGCGCTCTGGAACGACACCTTCGTGGTCCCGATGGGCTCCGAGCGCAAGGCCAACGCCGAGGCCCTGATGAACTACTACTACGAGCCCGAGGTCGCCGCCGAGGTGGCCGCCTGGGTCAACTACATCACCCCCGTGGATGGAGCGAAGGACGTCATGGAGAGCATCGATCCGGAGCTGGCCGAGAACCAGCTGATCTTCCCCGACGAGGACACGCTCGCGCAGGCGCACGTGTTCCGGACCCTGACCGCCGCGGAGGAGAAGGAGTACCAGGCCGAGTTCCAGAAGGTGCTCCTGGGCATCTGATGGCGATCGGGACCTTCGCCGAGAGCGGCGCCGACCTCCAGCTGGTCGGGATCAGCAAGCAGTACCCGGGCTTCACGGCCATCGACTCCCTGGACCTCACCATCCCGGCGGGCTCCTTCTTCGCCCTGCTGGGCCCCTCGGGCTGCGGCAAGACGACGACGCTGCGCCTGGTCGCCGGGCTCGAGGAGCCCTCCGCCGGCCGGATCCTCATCGGCGGGCGGGACGTCACCGAGACGAAGACGTACCAGCGGCCCGTCAACACCGTGTTCCAGTCGTACGCGCTGTTCCCGCACATGTCGATCCTCGAGAACGTCGCCTTCGGCCTGAAGCGGCGGAGGATCGCCGACCCCGTCGGCAAGGCGCACGAGGCGCTCCGTCTGGTCGAGCTCGACCACCTCGCCCAGCGCCGCCCCGCGCAGCTCTCCGGTGGTCAGCAGCAGCGGGTCGCCCTCGCGCGCGCCCTCGTCAACCGGCCCGCCCTGCTCCTGCTCGACGAGCCGCTCGGCGCCCTCGACCTCAAGCTCCGCCGGCAGATGCAGCTGGAGCTCAAGTCCATCCAGGAGGAGGTGGGCCTCACCTTCCTCCACGTCACGCACGACCAGGAGGAGGCCATGACGATGGCCGACACCGTCGCGGTGATGAACAAGGGCAGGATCGAGCAGATGGGCGCGCCGGAGGAGCTCTACGAGCTCCCGCGCACCGCGTTCGTCGCGAACTTCCTCGGCCAGTCCAACCTCTTCACGGGTGAGGTGGTCGGCAGCACCGACCGCGCACTCACCGTCGACGCGGGCGGGCACCGGATCGTCGTGCCCGTCGCCCGCTGCGCCCGCACGAGCGGGGAGATCACCGTCGGCGTCCGCCCCGAGAAGCTCCTGCTGCTGACGCAGGAGCCGCCGCCGGACTCCGGCCGGAACGTGCTCGGGCCCGGCCGCGTGGTCGACGTCTCCTTCAGCGGGGTCAGCACCCAGTACACGATCCGGATGCCGGGCCTGGGCCCGGTGGTCGTCTTCGCGCAGAACATGGTCTTCGGGCCGGTCGTCGGCGAGGGAGCGGAGGTGTGGGTCGGCTTCAGCGCCGAGCACGGCTTCGGACTCGCGGACGAACCGGGCTCGGTCCCGCGCTTCGAGGCGGACGACTCCACCAGCGCCATCGCCGTGCAGCGCCGGGGGCTCCTGGCCGGTCGCAGCGGGGGAGCGTAGGCATGGCCTTCGCCGCCTTCGCCACGGGGCAGGCGGATCCTCAGGACGCTCCGGTCCGCCGGCGGTCGACGATCGCGCTGGTCCTGCTGCTGCCGGGCATCGCCTACATGCTGCTGTTCTTCCTGGCGCCGCTCATCTCGCTCGTGCTCACGTCCTTCCAGGCCGAGGTGCCGGACGGGGACATCGGCGAGTACGCCCCCGGCTTCGCCTGGCAGAACTACCTCGTGGTGATGGGCGACTACTGGCCGCACGTGCTCCGCTCCTTCGGCTACGCGCTGATCGCGACGGTGCTCGCGCTGGTGATCAGCTACCCGCTGGCCTACTTCATCGGAGTGAAGGCGCGGCCCTGGCCGCTGCTGCAGAACCTGCTCCTCACGCTGGTGATCGCGCCCTTCTTCATCAGCTTCCTGCTCCGGACGCTGGCGTGGAAGCAGATCCTCGCGGACGAGAGCCCGCTCGTGCAGGCGCTCAAGGCCGTGGCGGTCCTGCCGAGCGACGGCCACCTCACGGGGACGCCGCTCGCCGTGATCTTCGGCATCACCTACAACTTCATCCCGTTCATGACGCTGCCGCTGTACACGACGCTCGAGCGCCTCGACGTGCGCTTCCTGGAGGCAGGGTCGGATCTCTACGCGCACCCCGCCTCCGTGTTCTGGAGCGTGACCGTCCCCCTGTCGATGCCGGGCATCGTCTCGGGCACGCTGCTGACGTTCATCCCCGCGGCTGGCGACTACATCAACGCGAGCCGGGACTTCCTCGGCTCGTCGCAGACCTCGATGGTGGGCAACGCGATCGAGGCGAACTTCCTCACGCTCGAGAACTACCCGGCGGCCGCCGCGCTCTCGATCGTGCTGATGGCCGTGATCCTGGTCATCGTCGGCTTCTACGTGAAGCGCAGTGGAACGGAGGACCTCCTGTGACCGCGACGGCCGACCGTCCGCTCGCGAGCGCCCAGGAGGCGCTCGGCGCGCCGCCCCCCGCCCCGATCCGGGGCCGCCGCCGCTTCAGGGGCCTCGGGCTCGGCGTCTACACGGCGCTGGCGCTGCTCTTCCTGCTCATCCCTATCGGGTACACCTTCGTCTTCTCCTTCAACGACTCGGGGAAGAGCAACCTCGCCTGGCGCGGGTTCACCCTCGACAAGTGGGTGTCGGCGTGGACCAGCGAGGAGGTGATGACCGCCTTCGGGAACAGCCTGCTGGTCGGTGTGATCGCCACCGTGCTGGCCACTGCGCTCGGCACCATGATCGCCATCGCGCTCGTGCGGTTCCGCTTCCGGTTCCGGTCGGCGATCAGCCTGCTGCTGTTCCTCCCCATGGCGACTCCGGAGGTGGTGCTCGGAGCCGGCCTCGCCGCGCAGTTCCTCAGCGTCGGCGCCGAGAAGGGGCTGGTCACGATCGTGCTGGCGCACACGATGTTCTGCATCAGCTTCGTCGTGGTCACCGTGAAGGCGCGGGTGGCGAGCCTGGACCCGAAGCTGGAGGAGGCGGGACGCGACCTCTACGCGTCGCCGAACCAGGTCTTCTGGCGGATCACCTTCCCGCTGCTGGTGCCCGGCATCCTCGCCGCGGCGCTGCTCTCGTTCGCGCTGAGCTTCGACGACTTCATCATCACGAACTTCAACTCCGGATCGGTCACCACGTTCCCGAAGTACATCTACATCGCGGCGGCGCGCGGCATCCCGGCGGAGGCGAACGTCATCGCATCGGCGGTGTTCGTCCTGGCGATCCTCGTGGTGGTGATCACGCAGGTCTCCGCGGCTGCCCGGGCGAAGCGCCTCGCGCGCGAGCAGTAACTCAGGGCGTGCCGGGACGTGCGGTCAGACGTAGGAGGCGCGGATCGCGCCGACCGGGCGCCCGCCGCCCGACACGACCGGGTTCAGCCGCACCAGCACGTCGTTCGCCGCAGTCCGGTCCACCGCGTCCGCCTCGACCAGGAGCTTCAGCGCGACCACTGTCGCGGCGCGCAGGCTCCCGTCGAGGATCTTCAGGGCGACGGTGGTGCCGTCGGGCGAGGCCATCACGAGCACGCCCTCGGCGCCGAGCTTGGCGACCAGGCCCAGGCGCTCGATCACGACGGTGTTGTCCCGGCCCGGGCCGTCGATCGCCCACGCGTTCTCGAGGATCGCGGCCGTGAGGACGCCGGCCTGGCGGTAGAGGCCGAACGGTGAGGCGGGGGAGGAGGACACGATCCGCGAGACGCCCTTCGCCAGCGCGGTCAGAGGAAGGGCGTGCACGGGAGCTCCGCAGCCGTCGATCCCCGAGGCCACGACGCGCTCGCCGGTGAGGCGCTCGATCGTGTCGACGATGTGCTGCTGCAGCGGGTGCGTCCGCTCGAGGTAGTCCTCGGTGCTCCAGCCGTTCTGCACGCAGGCCAGCAGCATCGCCGCGTGCTTGCCCGAGCAGTTCATGTAGAGCGGGTCCGGAGTCGCGCCCGCCCGCAGCAGCTGAGCGCGGGTCCCGGAGTCGCCGGGCCAGTCGGCCGGGCACTGCAGGGCGGTGTGGTCCAGGCCGGCGCGGAAGAGCAGGTTCTGCACCAGCGCCACGTGCTGGGGGATGCCGGCGTGGCTCGCGGTGGCGATGACCGCCTCCGCGCCGTTCAGCTCGACTCCGGCGGTCATCACCGCGAGGGCCTGGAACGGCTTGAGGCAGGAGCGGGGGAAGACGGGAGCCGTCGGGGTGCCGAGGCTGCGGGCGACGCGGCCCTCGGAGTCGAGGAGGACGGCGGAGCCGGCGTGGCGCGACTCGACGAACCCGGATCGCTCGACGACGGCCAGCTCGACGGACTCGGCGACGGTGAAGGTTCCTGCTGGCATCCCCCCATCCTGCCCGATGCGCCGACCGGTCCCGCGCTCCCGGAGACGCCGAAGGCCACCGGGGAGCGCCTCGGCGCCCGCGGTGGCCTTCGGAGGATCGCGCCTAGAGGGTGGCGAACGCGTCGGCGATGACCGACACGGCGTCGTCGAGCAGCTCGTCGGTGAGGGCGAGGCTCGGCAGGAAGCGGACCACGTTGCCGTAGGTGCCGGCGCTCAGCACGAGGACCCCGTGCTGGGCGGCGTAGTCGATGATCGCCTGGACCGCGACGGCGTTCGGCTCCTTCGTGGTGCCGGCGGTGCCGGGCTGCACGAGCTCCATCGCCATCATCGCGCCGATGCCGCGGACGTCGCCGATGATGTCGTAGCGCTCCTGCAGGCCTCGCAGCGCCGCGCCCAGGCGTGCGCCGATCCGGTCGGCCTCGGCGAGGAGGCCCTCGCGCTCGATGCGCTCGAAGACCGCGACGGCGGCGGCGGCGGCGATGGGGTTCCCGCCGAAGGTGCCGCCCAGTCCGCCGGCCTGCGCCGAGTCCATGATCTCGGCGCGGCCAGTCACGCCCGCGAGCGGCAGGCCGCCGGCGATGCCCTTGGCCGAGAGGACGAGGTCGGGGACGAGGCCGAGGTGCTCGCTGGCGAACCAGGCGCCGGTGCGGGCCATGCCCGATTGGATCTCGTCGGCGACGAAGACGATGCCGTTGGCCGTGCACCACTCCTGCAGTGCCGGGAGGAAGCCGTCGGCGGGGACCATGAAGCCGCCCTCGCCCTGGATGGGCTCGGCGACGAGGCAGGCCAGGGCGGACGCGCCGACGGTCTTCTCGAGGTACGAGATCGCGCGCTGGGCGGCCTCGGCTCCCGACAGGCCGTCGTGGTACGGGTACGAGCTCGGCGCGCGGTGGACGTCGCTGGCGAAGGGTCCGAAGCCCAGGCCGTAGGGCAGCGCCTTGAAGTTCATGGCCATCGTGAGGTTCGTGCGTCCGTGGTACGCGTGGTCGAGCACCGCGACGCCGGGGCGGCCGGTGTGCTTGCGCGCGATCTTGACGGCGTTCTCGACCGCCTCGGCACCGGAGTTGACCAGGACGGTCTTCTTGGCGAAGTCGCCGGGGGTGTGCTGGGCCAGCAGCTCCGCGACGCGGATGTAGGGCTCGTACGGAGTGACGGTGAAGAGGGTGTGCGTGAGGCGCGCGAGCTGCTCCGCGGCGGCCGCGACGACGGAGTCGTCGGTGTGCCCGATCGTCGTGACGCCGATGCCGGCGCCGAGGTCGATGAAGCTGTTGCCGTCGACGTCGACCAGGATCGCGCCGTGCGCGCGGTCGATGTAGACGGGGAGCGCGGTGCCGACGCCGGTGGGCACGACGGCGAGGCGGCGCTCGTGCAGGGCCCGGGATCGCGGCCCGGGGATCTCGGTCGCGACGCGCCGCTCCTGGGGGACTGCGGACGTGGGAACCTGGGGGGCGAGCGTGTCTGTCATGGTCCTCGGAGTCTACCCGCGGGGGTTCCGCGTCCAGGGGTCCAGACCGGCGCGACCGGCCTGATCCACCGCCGTCGAGGAGGAGCCCGATGAAGTCCGAGCACGAGTACGCGGTGTCCGTCGTCTGGGAGGGCGACCGGGGCACCGGCACGAGCGGCTACCGCGAGTACGGGCGCCAGCTGACCGTCACGGCGGAGGGCCCGGCGCCCATCCTCGCCTCGGCCGACACGCCCTTCCGGGGCGACGCCGACCGCTGGAACCCGGAGCAGCTGCTCCTCGCGGCGCTCGCGCAGTGCCACCTCCTCTCCTACCTGCACGTGGCGGTCAAGAACGGAGTCGTCGTCACCGGCTACACGGACGACGCGGTGGGCTCGATGCTGCAGGAGGGGGAGAGCGGCCGCTTCACCTCGGTGACCCTCCGGCCCCGCGTCACTGTCGCCGAGGAGTCGATGGTGGCGATCGCCCAGACGCTGCACGCCGAGGCCTCCCGGCTCTGCTTCATCGCGAACTCGGTGAACTTCCCCGTCGCCCACGAGCCGGAGGCGTCCGCGCGCTGAGGCTCAGCGGCGCTCGTGCGGGAGCGCCCGGCGGATGCGCTCGACCGTGGTCGTCGGCGGCGACTCGTTGTACGCACCGGCGAGCTCCTGCCCGGAGAGCGCGTGGACGGCCGCCATCACCTCGTCGGTGGCGTGGCGTCGGGCGCGGCCGGAGTCGGCGGAGCCGTGCCGCGAGAGGTCCAGCGGAGCCCCGAAGCGGACCGTGATCCGGTGCAGGCGCGGCACCCTCGTGCCCACCGGCTGGAGCTCCTGCGTGCCGATCATGCCGACGGGGACCACCGGCGCGCCCGTGGTGAGGGCGAGCCATGCCACTCCGGTGCGGCCCTTGTAGAGGCGCCCGTCGCGGGAGCGGGTGCCCTCGGGGTAGACGGCGAACGCCTCCTCCCGCTCGAGGATCGCCCGGCCGAGGTCCAGCGCCTCCTGAGCGGCCTGGCCGGCGCCGCGCTCGACCGCGACGGCTCCGACGTTCGTGAAGAACACGCGCGAGAGGGCGCCCCGCACGCCGGTCCCCGTGAAGTAGTCCGACTTGGCCAGGAACTGCACCGGCCGCGGGGCGAGCAGCGTCAGCACCGGGGAGTCGATGAACGAGAGGTGGTTGGCCGCCAGGATCACGCGTCCCTCGGCCGGGACGTTGTCGCGCCCCTCCACGATCGGCCGGTAGACCAGCCGGCCGACGCCGCCGATGGACAGGCGCGCCAGACGCGCGGAGAGGCCGATCCCCGGGGGAGTCGGCCTCTCGTGGTCGTCGTCGATCCGCATTCCGACGAAGCTACCGGGGCGTCCATGCCGCTCCGGTCATGCGGCGGATCAGCCGAACTGGGCGAGCGCCTCCTCGATGACCGTCGCGGCGTCGTCGATGAGCTCCTCGCTGATGACCACGCTCGGCATGATCCGCAGCACGCTGTCCCAGCTGCCCGCGTCGAGGACGATCACGCCGTTCGTGGTGGCATGCTTCAGGATCGCGGTGAGCGCCTCCGGGTACTGCTTCTTCGTGCCCGGGTGGACGAGCTCGACGCCCCACATCGCGCCCTTGCCGCGGACCTCGCCCACGACCGCGAAGCGCTCGGCCCAGTCGCCGATCCGCGCCTGCAGCAGGCGCTCGACCCGCTGCGCCTCCTCCAGCAGGCCCTCGGACTCGATCGCCTCGAACGTCGCGAGCGCCGCGGCGGTGGAGACGGGGTTGCCGCCGAACGTGCCGCCGATGCCGCCGGGCTGCACGGCGTCCATGATCTCGGCGCGGCCGGTGACGGCGGCGAGCGGGAAGCCGCCGGCGATGCCCTTGGCCGTCGTGATGAGGTCCGGGACCACGCCGTGGTGCTCGATGGAGTACCAGGTGCCGGTGCGGGCGATGCCGGCCTGGATCTCGTCCGCGACGAAGACGATGCCGTTCTCGGTGCAGAACTCGGACAGGCGGCGGAAGTAGCCCGGCGCCGGGATGATGATGCCGCCGTCGCCCTGGATCGGCTCGACGAAGAGCGCGGCCAGCTCCTGCGCGCCGATGTGGGTGGTGATGTAGTCGATGGTGCGCTCGGCCGCCTCCTCGCCCGTCATGCCCTCGGGGTCGCGGAACGGGTAGCTGATCGGGAGGCTGTAGATCTCTCCTGGGAAGGGGCCCATGCCCGCGCGCTCCGGCCAGGGGCGGTAGGTCATCGCCATCGTGAGGTTGGTGCGGCCGTGGAAGGCGTGGTCGAGCGTCGCGATGGCGCGGCGGCCGGTGAACTTCCGCGCGATCTTGACGGCGTTCTCGACCGCCTCCGCGCCGGAGTTGACCAGGATCGAGTGCTTCTCGAAGTCCCCGGGGGTGATCTCGGCGAGCTTCTCGGCGACCCGGACGTAGTTCTCGTACGGAGTGACGGTGAAGAGGGTGTGCGTCAGCTTCTCGGCCTGCGCGGCGGCCGCCGCGGCGACCGCGGGGTGCGCGTGGCCGATGGTGGTCACTCCGATGCCGCAGCCGAGGTCGATCAGGCGGTTGCCGTCGACGTCGACCAGGACCGCGCCCGACGCGTGGTCCATGTAGATGTTCGCGAGCGTCCCGGCGCCGCGGGAGACGCTGGCGACGCGGCGCTCCTGGAGGGCGACGGAGCGCGGGCCGGGGAGCTCGGTGACGAGCTCTCGGGACTGGGGGACCGAGAATTCACGCATGCCCCGATGGTAGGCCTGGGACCGTTCGAGGACCCGCACCCAGCGCGTTGCGAGGCGCGCCGTGCAGGATGGAGGCGATCCCCGAACGTCCACCGGCCGCCGCCGGTCACGAAAGGTGCCCCTGTGCGCAGAACCCTCGCGATCCTCGCCGTCCTCGGCGCCTCCCTGAGCCTGGCGGCCTGCACCCCCGGGGAGCCGGATGCAGCGCCGTCCGCCTCCGCCACCCCGCTCGGCTGCGCGACCGAGGGCGAGGCGACCGCCGCGGTGCAGACCAGCGGCGACTTCGCCACCAAGCCGGTCACCGTGTTCCCCAGCCCGGTCAGCGTGGACGCCACCGAGCGCTCCGTCGCGATCGAGGGCACCGGCGAGGAGGTCGCCGAGGGCGACACCGTGCTGGTCGACTACACGCTCTACAACGGGACGAGCGGTGCCGAGTTCTCGGCGAGCAGCTACGCGTCCGGTGGCCGCGCGGCCTTCGAGGTCGACACCGACCAGTACCTCGCCGGTCTCGTGAAGGCCGTCAACTGCGCGACCGTCGGCTCGCGCGTCGTCGCCGTCGTTCCCCCGGCCGACGCGTTCGGCGACGCCGGGCAGAGCCAGTTCGGCATCGCCGCGACCGACTCGATCGTCATGGTGATCGACGTCGAGCAGATCGTGCCGACCGCCGCCGACGGCGAGCCGCAGCCCCCGGTCGACGGCCTGCCGACGGTGGCGCTCGCCGAGGACGGGGCGCCCACCGTCACCATCCCCTCGACCGACCCGCCCGCCGACCTGCAGCTCGCCGTCCTCAAGAAGGGGAGCGGCGCGACCGTGGCCGACGGCGACCAGCTGATCGTGCAGTACCAGGGCGTGGTCTGGGGCACCGGCGAGGTGTTCGACCAGAGCTGGGGGAAGCCCGCTCCCGCCGCCTTCGGCACCGGCGACGTGATCGAGGGCTTCAAGGAGGCCGTGGTCGGCCAGACCGTCGGCTCGCAGGTGCTGGTCACCATCCCGCCGTCGAAGGGCTACGGCGACCAGGGCAACCAGAACGCGGGGATCAGCGGGACCGACACCCTCGTCTTCGTGGTCGACATCCTCGCCATCAGCTGACCGGGAGGCGCTGGGTGCTCCGTGCCAGGATGGGCGGATGCGCAGGGTCATCATCCTCGGCTCGACCGGGTCCATCGGCACGCAGGCTCTCGACGTCATCGGCGCGAACCGCGAGCGGTTCGAGGTCGTCGGCCTCGCCGCCGGCTCGAACCGGACGGCGGTCGCCGAGCAGGCGT
Organism: Rathayibacter sp. AY1E8; assembly: GCF_002931415.1. Lineage (NCBI taxonomy): Bacteria > Bacillati > Actinomycetota > Actinomycetes > Micrococcales > Microbacteriaceae > Rathayibacter > Rathayibacter sp. AY1E8. The sequence goes on along the minus strand of NZ_PSVI01000010.1, from coordinate 2,689 downwards.
CCGCGTTCGGCGTCGAGCACACGGCGCTCGGCGCGGAGGAGGCCGAGCAGCTGATCCGCTCGGTCGACGCGGACGTCGTGCTGAACGGGATCACCGGCTCGGTGGGGCTCGGCCCGACGCTCGCGGCGCTCGAGGAGGGCAGGACGCTCGCCCTCGCCAACAAGGAGTCGCTGATCGTCGGCGGCGAGCTCGTCACCTCGCTCGCCGGTCCCGGCCAGATCGTGCCGGTCGACTCCGAGCACTCCGCGATCGCCCAGGCACTCCTCGCGGGCGAGCACCGCGAGGTCCGCCGCCTCGTGCTGACCGCGTCCGGCGGGCCGTTCCGGGGACGCGACCGCGCCTCCCTCCGCGACGTCACCCCGGCGCAGGCGCTCGCGCACCCGACCTGGGACATGGGCCTGGTTGTCACGACCAACTCCTCCACTCTGGTCAACAAGGGGCTCGAGGTGATCGAGGCGCACCTGCTCTTCGACGTCCCCTACGACCGGATCGACGTCACCGTGCACCCGCAGTCGGTGATCCACTCGATGGTCGAGTACGTCGACGGCTCGACGATCGCCCAGGCCTCGCCGCCGGACATGCGGCTCCCGATCTCGCTCGGCCTCGACTGGCCGCACCGCGTCGCCGGGGTCGGCGTCCCGCTCGACTGGACCCGCTCCCACTCCTGGACGTTCGAGCCGCTGGACGAGGAGGCGTTCCCCTCGGTCCGTCTCGCGAAGCGCGTCGGGGAGGCGGGCGCCTCCTACCCGGCCGTGTTCAACGCGGCGAACGAGCAGGCCGTGCAGGCGTTCCACGCGGGGCGGATCGGCTACCTCGACATCCTCGAGACGGTGGAGGCGGTGGTCGACGCGCACAGCGTCGACGGCACGCTGACCCGCGAGTCGCTGGCCGCGGCGGAGGAGTGGGCGCGCCGCACGGCGGACGAGCGGATCGCCGGAGTCTGACCAGGGGTCATCCGGACGGGCTCCGTCCCCGCGGATCCGTGTCGGCGGACGTCGCGCCGCTGATCCGCTCGGCCGCGGAGTTCATCGGATCCGTGCAGGCGCACCCCAGCGTGGACGGGCGGGCCCGGCCTACAGTGTGTCGGTGGAATCCGTGCTGCTCTTCGTCCTCGGCGTCGTCATCATCGCCGTCGGCGTCGCCCTCTCCATCGCCCTGCACGAGGTCGGGCACCTGCTCCCCGCCAAGCTGTTCGGGGTCAAGGTCACGCAGTACATGATCGGGTTCGGGCCGACCCTCTTCTCCCGGCGCCGAGGCGAGACGGAGTACGGCGTCAAGGCGATCCCGCTCGGCGGCTACATCGCCATGATCGGCATGTACCCGCCGAAGCACCCGGGGGACCGGCCCACGGAGTCGAGCACCGGCTTCTTCAACGGCCTGGCGTCCTCCGAGGCCCAGCTCGAGGAGCCCCGGCGCGGCGCCTACGCCACGATGATCGACGAGGCCCGCGCCGCCAGCGCCGAGACGATCGGCGACGGCGAGGACCACCGCGCGTTCTACCGGCTCCCCGTGTGGAAGCGCGTGATCGTCATGGCCGGCGGCCCCTTCATGAACCTCGTGATCGCCACGGTCCTCTTCACCGTCCTCCTCTGCGGCATCGGGATCCCGCAGAGCACCAGCACCCTCGCCGCGGTCTCGCAGTGCGTGGTCCCGGAGTCGCAGCGCGCGACCGCGACCTGCACCGCCGACGACCCGCTGGCACCCGGAGCCGCGGCGGGCCTGCTGCCGGGCGACACGATCACGGCGATCGACGGCACTCCGGTGAGCACCTGGAACGACCTGACCCCGATCATCCAGCGCTCCGCGGGCGTCCCGCTCAGCGTGTCCGTCCAGCGCGACGGCGCCCCGCTGACCCTCACGATCACCCCCGCCGAGAACGAGGTCGCGGTGACCGACGCGAACGGCGCCCCCGTCACCGACGCCTCCGGTGCGATCGAGACGCAGACGGTCGGCTTCATCGGCATCTCGCCCACGTCGGCCCTCGCGCAGCAGCCGGTCACCGCGGTGCCCGAGACGGTCTGGTCGAACATCACCAGCGTCGCCCATGTGATCCTCAACCTGCCGCAGCGCCTCATCGACGTCGCCCAGGCGGCGTTCGGCTCGGAGGCGCGCGACGCCAACGGCCCGATCAGCGTCGTCGGAGTCGGCCGGATCGCGGGCGAGATCGCCGCCTCCGACCAGCTCCCCGTCGTGTCGAAGGTGCAGACGATGGTCGGCGTCCTCGCCTCGCTCAACGTCGCCCTCCTCGTCTTCAACCTGGTGCCGCTGCTCCCCATGGACGGCGGCCACATCGCCGGCGCCCTCTGGGAGGGCCTGCGCCGCCGGATCGCCAAGCTCTTCGGACGCCGCGACCCCGGCCCCGTCGACATCGCCCGCCTGCTCCCGCTCACCTACGTCGTCGTCCTCGTCCTCGGCGGCATGAGCGCCCTCCTCATCTACGCCGACATCGTCAAGCCGATCACGCTGTTCTGAGTTGGATTCCACGCCGGGCCTCGCCCGGCGTGGCGCGGTCGGCTTCTCGGGGTGGGGGCGTGGGTGGAGCGGGATGCGAACGGCTGGGGCGAATCGCTTGGACGCGATTCACCCGCTCGCCTCGGGGGTGGGCTTGCCGTACTTCTGCAGGATGCTCGGCTCGAGCGAGCCGGCGTTGACGCCGATGCGGATCGAGACGCCGGCGGCCTTCGCGGCG